>DAOQRI010000367.1:0-3653 GCA_035355475.1 Rhodoferax sp.
ACCATTAGGGCCATCGGTGTCACGGTGGCGGCCGGGTAGCGCGCCAGCAGCCAGCCCCAAGCCGCATAACCGAACAGCGAGTTGCCCCAGGCCTGCCAAGCAACGGCGGCCCAGGTGCCAACAGTCGCGTTCTGCAAACCCGCAGCAACGGCATTCCAGCCTTCCACGGCCAGTGTCAGAGCCATCAACGGCGGCACCGCAAAGACGCTGGACCACACCACGTAGCCCACCATGTTGACCTGGCCCGCCTTGCGCGAGGTGATATTGCCACCGGCCCAGGACATGGCCGCCAGCAAGATCAGCCCCAGACCCAAGACGGTCGTGCTGCCATCGGTATGCACGACGATGGTGCCAATGCCACCCGTCGCCAACGCCAGCGCCAGCCATTGCATGCGTTGCAAGCGTTCGCCGGAAATTCGCATCGCCAGGCCGATGGTGAAGAACACCTGCACCTGGATGACCAATGACGCCAGCCCGGGCGAGATGTGGCCATTCATTGCCACAAACAGCAGGCCGAATTGCCCGACACCGATCAGTAGTCCGTACGCTGCAAGATTGCCCCAACCTACAGATGGGCGTGGCAGGAAGAAGATGGCAGGCACCACCGCCAGTGCAAATCGCAGGGTGGCAAACAGCAGGGGTGGCATGTGCCCTAGTGCCAGCTTAATCACGACAAAATTCGTGCCCCACACCGCAACCACCGCCAGGGCCAACAGAAAGTGCCGCAGGGGCAGGGAGGCGTGCATGCGGCTAGCGACCCGAAACGATCGACTGGCTCACCATCAGGGCGCCAGGCGCTCGCGTGTCCAATGACCGTCTGCTTGCAGCGCGTAGCGCAATCGGTCGTGCAGACGGCTCTTGCGCCCTTGCCAGAACTGCCAGTTGTCGGGCTTGAGCCGGTATCCACCCCAGTGTGGGGGACGTGGGGGCTGCAGCAGGAACTGGGCTGCATACCGGGCCGCATTGGCAACCAATACACTGCGTCCGGAGATGACTTCGCTTTGTGGCGACGCCCAGGCTCCTACGCGCGAATCCAGGGGACGTGTGTGAAAGTAAGCGTCGCTTTCTTCTGCGCTGACTTTCTCCACAATACCTTCGATGCGCACCACCCGTTCGAGCTCCACCCAGTGGAATTGCAGGGCGGCAAAGGGGTTGCCAGCCAGTTCCTGCCCCTTGCGGCTGGCGTAATTGGTGTACCAGGTGATGCCTTGTGCGTCATAACCCTTGATCAATACCACCCGGGTCGAGGGACGCAGATTGCTGGCCACGGTGGCCAGGGTCATGGCGTTGGGTTCGGGTACCTCGCTGTCGATAGCTTCTTTGAGCCATTGTTCAAATTGTTGCAAGGGGTCGGCGTGGGAAGCCGTTTCGTCAAGTTCGGCGCGCTCGTAGCTTTTGCGCAGGTCAGCAATCTGGGTCATGCGCGCAGTATAGAAGTGAGTTGAGTGAACCCGTCGGGTGGTCGTGCGCAAAACGACCGTTCACGCTGCAAATTGGACGATTTGTCGCATGCGGATGCCTGGCGCCGTCTCGCGCGGTTAGAGTGCGGTTTGAAAATCAGGAGACAACCATGCAGACAGACCCATATTCCGAAGTGCCGAAAGTACTCCCTGCGACCGAGAATCGCATTGAAGCGCTGGACGTGGTGCGTGGTTTTGCGTTGTGGGGCATTTTCCTGATGAACATCGAGTTCTTCAATCGCTCCACCAGTGGCATTGGCGAGGGCATGCCTTTGGGCTTGACCGGAATCGACTGGTGGGCAAGCTGGTTTATTGCCTACTTTGTTCAAGGTAAATTCTGGACGATTTTCTCCCTACTCTTTGGCATGGGCTTTGCCGTGATGCTGACCCGCGCAGAGCGGGCCGGGCGCACGGGCTGGGACTTTCTGGCACCCTATCTGCGCCGCATTGGGGGACTTGCAGTGTTTGGTGCCGCGCACTACATCTTCCTGTGGTCGGGTGACATCCTGTTCAGCTATGCAATGGGTGCAGGTGCCCTGCTGATTCTGCTGTATGGCCGGCCCAAACCCATCCTGATCGGGTTGGCCGTTTTGGCAGGGGTAGGCTTCATTCCCGGCATGAAACCGGCTTTCGCGATCGCGGGTTCGCTAGGCTTTGTCTGGCTATTGACCCTGTTTTTGCGCAACGAACGCTCGGTGGGTGTGCTGGGGCGTCGGGTTCCTGTGTTTGGGTTGGTGCTCCTGGCGCTGGGTACCCTTGGCGCAATTGCCGCCGGGGTGCTGTGGCTGTGGCCCGATGCGCCCAAAGACGCGCATGTTCCGGTCACTGTGATCAGTACTGCCATGGTGATTCTCGGGGCGCTGGCGGCCCGGTTCCATCAACCTGCGGCGCTGCGTGAGTTGCGTTTGGGAGCTACCCTGTACACATTCTCTTTCCTGATGATGACGGTTTTCGGCGCACTGCAGTACCTCAAGCCGCGTGAGGAGGCGGTGGCGCCGGCCGCAGCAGTTGCAGTGGCTACACCGCAGCAGGCAGCAGCTTCCGCTCCCGTACCTGAGCCTGCGCCTGAACCTGCACCTGCACCTGCAGCAAGCGGTGACACATCCGACAAGAAACCCGAACTGACGGACGCCGAAAAGACTGCCCAGCGCAAGGTGGAGCGTGCCAAGCGGCAGGCCGAACGCCAGGAAGAGACTCGACGTGAAGTGCAGGTGCTATCCAGTGGCCGCTACTTGGAGGCAGTGGATATCCGCGCACGGCATTTTCCGCAGAAAGTGGCAGGGGATGCCGGCTTTGCCACGGTGTTGATCGCGATGTTTTTGCTGGGGAGCTGGTTAGTCCGTTCCGGTGTGATGGAAAACACGGCTGCTCACCTGCCGCTTTTCCGAAAGATGGCTCTCTATGGGCTGCCGATCGGCATTGGCCTCGGGCTGCTGGGAAGCAGCATTTCGATGTCCCATGTTGCGGGTGACGAATACGATGGCTTTCAACTCGCGCGGGGCCTTGCCATGCTGGGCAACCTGCCGGCTTGTCTGGGTTATGTCGGCATGGTGGTGCTGATGCTGCACAGCCACTCCATTTTTTCGGGCATTCGGGTTCTGGCACCCATGGGGCGCATGGCCTTGACCAATTACCTGATGCAGTCAGTTGTCTGCTCCTTCTATTTCTTTGGCTACGGTTTGGGCCAATGGGGCATGGGTCGCGCCTGGCAGGTGGTGTTTGTGCTGGTGATTTTGGTGTTGCAGCTGGGATTTAGCCACTGGTGGCTGGCGCGCTACCGTTTCGGTCCCATGGAGTGGGTGTGGCGTGCATTCACCTACCGGACAACCCCACGCATGCGTTTGTAGTGCAGTCCGCGCGCGGCTACTTGGGTTGCAAGATGATGCGGCGCACCGTGTCGGCCTCTACCCGTTTGCGGCTGTATAACAGGGGGAAGTATTCTCCTTTGAGCCAACGGTCGGCCAGATCGCGGTAGTGCGGACTGTCGGGGTCACCGGACTGGCCCGGCGCGTTGATGGCACGCGAGTTGTCCCAGTTGCCCACATCCACCACCAACCGAAATGACGGTCCACCGGTTTGGCGGAAATCTCGTGGATCGTAGCTCGACATGTTGGGTGTGCTGGCGCCGCCTTGTTTTGCAAAAGGCCCTACGTTGAGTTTGGCACGGGTGGCGCTGTCTACCGCTGCGGCGAA
>DAOQRI010000368.1:0-3648 GCA_035355475.1 Rhodoferax sp.
TGCAGAATCCAGCCATCAAACGGGGCTGTCACACGGGTAAAGCCTTGGGCCAGCGCGGTTTGCCGGGAACCGGCTACGGCTTGCTCGCGCGCCGCAACGGTCACATTGAACTGGGCCGTCGCGGTGTCAAGCGCGGCCTTGCTGACGAAGCCTTTGCTCTGCAAGTCTTTGGTGCGCTCCAGTTGGGCCTTGGCATTGCCCATTTAGGCCTCGGCCTGGCTGATTTGAGCCTGGCTGCGTTGCATGGCGGCAATTGCGTCACGGTCATCAATGGTGGCCAGGATTTGGCCTGCGCGGACCTTGTCACCGGCCTTGACCTGCAGCGTGGCGATGCGTCCGGACGCTTGCGCAGCGATGGTGCTCTGCTTGACCGCCTGAATGACGCCATCCAACGCATAAGACGTTCCTACCGCCCTCGGCTGCACCACCGTCGTAGGCACTTCGGCAGCCACAGCAACGCCCGCCAGCGCAAGCATACAAGCCCCTGCCCACAGAACTGGAGCGCGGGTGCGGCGGTCATTTAATGGATTGGCGTGGTAATTCATACGGCTCCTTGGATACTGACCCTAGTATAACAAATACTAGTAGGGGTATGCAAGTGGGTCGTGTGAAGCGCCCTGAAAAGTCAAAGAGTGGGAACGGAAAGTGCCGAACAATCGGCGCCCGGAATGCCGGGTAGGAACCAGCGCGCGTCAGGGCTTGCTGTCTGACTCCACCTGCATGCACACAACCTTGCACAAGTTGACGATCTGCTCGTTTGCAATGCGGTAATGGATTTGCACACCATCGCGGCGCTTGGCCAGTACGCCCGCCTTGTACAGCGTATTGAGGTGCTGGGACATATTGGGCTGGGTCGTTGCAATCTTTCCCAGCAGATAGGAGACATTCTGTTCACCGTCACACAGGCAGCTGATGATCTTCAGTCGCATGGGGGCGGACATGACCCGAAACATTTCCGCCGCTTTGTCAAAGACGTGGTCTGGCTTGTCCAGTTCGGATGGTTTCTTCTTGGCAGTGCGAGTCGCCATGGTGAATATGCGGACCTAACGAAGGGTCTGGTGAAGAGTTTTAGATCAAAAGTGTGAGCAGTGTACTGGAGGCGGCGAACTGTCCCGGCACACCGGTGCCTTGACATTAAAATCACCGCGACACGCTTCACGCGGTCAGTGCAGCCGCTACGTGTATTGGTTCAACTTGCGGGTAGCGGGTTAGCCCGCACTAAATCGCCCGCCTGGATGGAATAAAGCTCGATGGCACGACGAAAGTTATTGCTACTACTCTGATAGCAGTTTACGCATATTTGACAAGCCCTACAGGCCAATTTGACTACTAATTGCAGTGCACATCCACGTTCGCCCCCGTACTGACATGCGTGCGAGTGCATCGTTACTGGCAGGGGCAATTGCGGCGTCAGACCAACATGGCACTACGTGCTACACAATGTGCCCATGGCCAACACTGACAAAGCCCGACTATCCATGCTTGACCTTGTTGCAGTTCGCGAAGGCGGAACGGTGGCACAAGCACTTGCATTGGCCCTGCGCACCGCGCAGCACGTGGAGAAGCTGGGCTTTACCCGCTATTGGCTTGCAGAACACCACAATATGCCAAGCATTGCCAGTTCCGCAACGGCGGTACTGGTTGGCCACATTGCGGGGGGAACCCAACGCATCCGCGTCGGCTCAGGCGGCATCATGTTGCCCAACCATGCGCCGCTGGTGGTCGCCGAGGCCTTTGGGACCCTGGCCGAGCTGTATCCCGGCCGGATCGATTTGGGCCTGGGCCGTGCACCCGGCACCGATCCTTACACCATGCGAGCGTTACGGCGCAACCAGGTGGAGACCGAACAGGATTTCCCAAGGGAAGTCGCAGAATTGCAAGCCTTGCTGGCAGACGCTGCTCCAGGACAACGGCTGATCGCCAATCCTGGTGCGGGAACCCATGTGCCAATCTGGCTGTTGGGCTCCAGTCTTTTTTCTGCCCGTTTGGCCGCTGAACGTGGACTGCCCTATGCCTTCGCATCGCATTTCGCACCGCAAATGATGATGCAGGCCATTGGGGTGTACAAAAGCCACTTTTGCCCTTCCGCAACACTTGAAAAGCCCTACGTTGCCATCGGGGTGCCGCTGGTAGCCGCTCCAACGGACGCCGAAGCCCAGTTTCTGGCCAGCAGCATCTACCAGCGCGTGCTGGGTATCCTGACGGGTGAACGGAAAAAGCTACAGGCCCCGGTGGACAACTTTGCGTCAGGCCTGACGGACCGCGAACGATCGGGCATTTCGGAGTTTCTGGGAATGGCTGTTATCGGAGGGCCTGAAACAGTCAGTGCCTCGTTTGCGAAATTTCAGGAACTCACCGGTGCTGATGAGTTCATTCTGGTCTGCGATGTGTACGAGCCAGCCCTGCGGTTGCGCTCGCTGGACATAGCCAGCCAAGCCTGGAGCTGAACTCCAGGCTTGGAACAGGATCACGCGCCAGCGCCGGTGAGCACTGCGTTCAGCGTGGTGCTGGGCCGCATCACTTCGACCATCTTCTGGACATCGGGCAGGTAATAGCCACCGATATCAACCGGTTTACCTTGCACGGCCTTGAGTTCGTCAACGATTGCTTGCTCGTTGTCTGCCAAGGACTTGGCCAACTCGACAAACTTGGCTTGCAGTTGGGCGTCCTCAGTCTGGGCAGCCAATTCCTGGGCCCAATACATGGCCAGGTAGAACTGGCTGCCGCGATTGTCCAGCTGACCGGTTTTGGGCGATGGATTCTTGTTGTTGTCCAGCAGCTTGCCGGTAGCGGCATCCAGGGTCTTGGCCAGGAGTTTGGCTTTTGCGTTGCCGGTCTTGATGCCAAGATCTTCCAGCGACACCGCCAGAGCCAGAAATTCGCCTAGCGAATCCCAGCGCAGATGGTTCTCTTCCACCAGTTGCTGCACATGCTTGGGCGCAGACCCTCCGGCTCCGGTTTCGTACATGCCCCCACCCGCCATCAGCGGCACGATCGACAGCATCTTGGCGCTGGTGCCCAGTTCCATGATGGGGAACAGGTCGGTCAGGTAGTCGCGCAGGATGTTGCCTGTCGCACTGATCGTGTCGAGGCCGCGCACCACGCGCTCCAGCGAATAGCGCATCGCCCGCACCTGGCTCATGATCTGGATATCCAGACCTGCGGTGTTGTGCTCGTGCAGGTACATCTTGACCTTGGTAATCAGCTGCGCCTCATGCGGACGGTACTGGTCCAGCCAGAACACCACCGGCATGCCGGAGTTGCGCGCACGGGTAACCGCCAGCTTGACCCAGTCACGAATAGCAGCGTCCTTGACCTGGCACATGCGCCAGATGTCACCTTCTTCCACGTTCTGGCTCAGCAGCACTTCACCGGTGTTGATATCGGTGATGTTGGCCACGCCGTCTTCCGTGATCTCAAAGGTCTTGTCGTGCGAGCCGTATTCCTCAGCCTGCTGGGCCATCAAGCCGACGTTGGGCACGGTGCCCATGGTCTTGGGATCAAAGGCGCCATGCCATTTGCAGAAATTGATGATTTCCTGGTAGATGCGGGCAAAGGTGGATTCGGGCATCACCGCCTTGACGTCCTTCAGGCGGCCGTTGGCGTCCCACATCTTGCCGCCGTTGCGGATCATGGCGGGCATGGAGG
>DAOQRI010000369.1:0-3642 GCA_035355475.1 Rhodoferax sp.
CATTTCTGCGTCGTCCAACCGTCCCGGTTTGAGCAGTATGGCGTCGGGAATGCCAATCTTGCCCACATCGTGCAAAAAGCTGCCCACGATCAGGGCTTGCATTGCATCGTTCTTCAAGTCCATCTGTTCGCCAATGCGTGATGCAATCCAGGCCACCCGGTAATTGTGTGCGCCGGTGTCCGAGTCCCGCTTGGCGATGGCGCGACCCATGGCTTCCATCATGGCGATGTGCGATTCCAGCACTTCACGCGCCTTGCGGGCGTTGTCTGCCGATAGATGCACGACGACGGGGTACAACGCCGCACCGCACAGCAACGAGGCCAGACCCACCATCAACGCCATGGTCAGGGAATTGTGGAAGATCTGGCTCTGCTGCCATGCGGGTATGACGCGTACACCCTCAAAGTAACCCGTTATCGCAGCCTTGGGGTCGGTGGCGGAATTCCGCAGGGGAACAAAGACGCGCAAAAGCCACAAATCGCCAGAAGGCTTGAGGCTTTCATACGATGCTTCGGTGTAGCGCGGCGCGCCGTGTTGCGGCAACAGGGACTCCACCGCATCACCTTCCGCAGTGAGGGACTCGGCCAGCTTTTTGCCCTTGGCATCGTAAATTTCCGCAATATCAAAAAGACCCCCCGCAATGGCATAGGCAGCTTCTTTTGCGTGCTGCTGGGCATTGGCCCCGCTCAAGTCGATGGAGTCAAACCGGTGCAGCAGTCGACCGGACTCTTCACTTGCCAGCGCCACAACACTTTCCTCAGCCGCTTCACGCGCCACGAACCAGGCAATAGGACTGGCCAGCGATGCCAAAATGACACTCACCAGTGCGATGCGCAATGCCGTCCGTTTTTGAAAAGGGTCCACGGTTCTATCCTCAGACAAAGGTATCGCGCGCAGTGGTGAGGAGTTCGAATGGCAACATGGCGTGTTTCAGGGAGTGGCGCATTTTACGGCGCCACCGTCTTCGCATTCACGGGTCCATGTCGGCAAATTTCTGGCCGATGAGCATGCGAGCTTCGTGCGCACCCAGCAAGGCCTCGATGCAATCAGAGTCCAGGCGGCCCCGGGCGGCTTCGTCGCGTAACTCCTGCTGCACCGCAGCTTCACTCCAGGGCTCTTTGTAGGGCCGTCGGTTGGATAGTGCGTCGTACACATCGGCAACCGCTACGATGCGGCCTTCCAAAGGAATGGCCGTCATCTGGAGACCGCGGGGATAGCCCGAACCATCGCCGCGCTCGTGGTGGGTCGCCACAATGTTATGCATGACCCGGTTGGCCAGATCGCCCTGCATATCGAGTTCGTGACTGATCTTCTCGATGATCTTTTCACCGATCTCCACATGGTGCTCCATGATGACCCATTGGTCGTCGTCCAGCTTTCCCGGTTTGAGCAACACGGAGTCGGGTATCCCGACTTTGCCGATGTCGTGCAGGGGTGCAAAAAGAAACAGGTATTCAATGTATTCGTCTGTCAGTCCGTACTTTTCGGCCAGCAACTGCCCCATCAACCGCGAGTAGTGGGCCATGCGTTCGAGGTGCTGGCCCGTTTCCAGATCACGGATGCGGGCCAGACCCACAGCCACCTGGATCGTGCTGACCATGCCGTGCACCACGCGGCGCTGCAACAGGAAGAGTTGGGAGATCAGGTCCGAGAAGGTATCCAGAAAGTGCACCACGTCGGACTCGAACACGTTGGGCAGTTTCGAGTCATAGAACAGAAAGGCCGCGAGCTCCTGTCCTTGAAAAACGGGCGTTGTGTAGCTGGCGTGGTAGCCCTGGCCCGTGAGCCAGGAGGTGTGTTTGGAGTGGGTGTGAAACGATTCTGCAATATCGCCCACTACGCGGCTTTGGTGGGCATGCACCAGGGCGCCGAGTGATGGCACGCTGGACAGCGTCATCTCGTAGCGTTTGAGAGGCGTCTGGTCGGTGTTGCTGCTGACGAAGGTTTTCAGCAGGTCAGTGGCAGGGTCATACAGCGCAATGGCCACCCGGTCTACGAAGCTGTAGCGCGAACGGATCAGCTCGTGGATGCCTTGCAGGCGCTGAGTCAGATCGTCGGCAGGAGCCAGTTGGCTCACCAAGGTTGGCGCTACGTCTTTGCTATGCATGTCCAGGGTCCCCCAAACTAGCGGACAGTTTAGCGCCCCGTGTTGCAGTTCATGCAATGGGCGCACGCGCCAGCAGCATCGCATCCCCGTAGCTGAAGAAGCGGTACTGTCGTTCGATGGCCGTTTGGTACAGCGCCTTAATGGGTTCGTATCCGGCAAACGCGCTCACCAGCATCATCAGGCTGGACTTGGGCAGGTGGAAGTTGGTCACCAGCATGTCGATCAGCTTGAACTCGAAACCGGGTGTGATGAAGATGCGTGTGTCGCCCCGTGCCACGCCGCTGTGCGCCCAGCTTTCCAGCGTGCGCACGGTGGTGGTCCCTACGGCGACGATGCGCCCTTCGCGGGCCTGGCAGGCTGCAATGGCCCGCTGGGTGTTCTCAGGTACTTCGTACCACTCGCTGTGCATTTGGTGCTCCGACAGGTTCTCGGTCTTGACCGGTTGGAAGGTGCCCGCACCAACATGCAGCGTCACATGCGCGCGCTGCACGCCCATGGCGTCTATCTGATCCAGCAGCGTCTGGTCAAAGTGCAGTGCGGCCGTGGGTGCCGCCACCGCACCAGGATTCTTGGCAAACACGGTCTGGTAGCGCAGGGCGTCTTCGGCGGAGTCGGTGTGGGTGATGTAGGGTGGCAGCGGCACATGTCCATGGCGCTCCATCAGCGTGTACGGGTCGTCACCTGCGTCATTGGACAGCACGAAGCGGAAAAGCGGACCATCGGCATCCGGCCAGCGGCCCAGCATGGTGGCGCAAAAGCCATCGGCATGACCAGGGGCGCACACCAGCTTGAGCGTGGCGCCGACCTCGGGCTTTTTGCTCACGCGCATGTGCGCTGCGACCTGGTTGCCGCCCAATACGCGCTCGACCAGCAGTTCCACCTTGCCGCCGGTAGCCTTCTCGCCGAACAGACGCGCGTTGACGACTTTGGTGTCGTTGAAAACCAGCAAGTCGCCGGTGCGCAGCAAGGCAGGCAGTTCATGAAAGATGCGGTCTACTGCCGGTGTGCAGGTCCCGTCCAGCAGGCGTGAGCCACTGCGTTCGGGAGCCGGGTGCTGTGCAATCAGTGCTTCGGGCAGATCGAAGTCAAAGTCGCTTAGGGTGTGGTGCGTAGCCACGGTGTTGACGACCGCGGCGGGTGAAGATGAAGACATATTGCTTGGGTGCTGAACAAACCCCGATCCAGGTTGCAGCAAGGTTGAAAGTACGGGCAGAATTGTCCCATGCCGCCTCGCCAACCCACCGTCCCCGCCAAACCTGGTGCGGCCGCGCCCAAAAGTGCCACGCAGAAGGCGCTGGACAAGCTGGGATTGAAGCGCGATATTGATCTGGCCCTGCACCTGCCGTTGCGCTACGAGGATGAAACCCGCATCGTCAAGCTGCGCGATGTGCGCGAGGGTGACACGGCGCAGATAGAGGCCCGCGTGACCCACAGCGAGGTCAGTTTTCGACCCCGGCGGCAGTTGGTTGTAATGGTTGACGATGGAACCGACACCTGCACCCTGCGTTTTTTTAACTTCTACCCTTCCCAGCAAA
>DAOQRI010000370.1:0-3627 GCA_035355475.1 Rhodoferax sp.
CACGCGAACTTCTTTGGTCTAGCCGATGACTCGAACGCGGATCACTGACCTGCTGCGCCGCCGTCTGGCGGTATGGCTGGCGTTGTTGGTCGTCGGCTTTGGGCCCCTGGCGCCGACGGTCTCCCACGCGTTGGTCTCGATGCGTCTTGGTACCGCCCCGCAATTTGAAATTTGTACCGCTGAGGGACCGCGCCGGTTGTCAGGCGCTGCTGACATGTCGGCGGCTCTCCCGTTTGACAGTCCCGCTCCTTTTGTGACGGATTCCCCTGACGGGCAGGAATCCGCGCACGCACTCGTTCATTGCCCGTTTTGCCTGCTTTCCACCGATCATGGGTTGGCTCCGCCCCACCTGACGCCTTACCTCTTCTACGTGAAGGGCGAACCCGCGCGGCCCATGATCTGGCAGGCTTTTTTCTTCCATACCGTCTTTTCGCTCTCGGCCGCTCCGCGCGGCCCACCTGCAATCTCC
Organism: Rhodoferax sp.; assembly: GCA_035355475.1. GTDB lineage: Bacteria > Pseudomonadota > Gammaproteobacteria > Burkholderiales > Burkholderiaceae_C > Allorhodoferax. The sequence continues at coordinate 470 of DAOQRI010000370.1, forward strand.
TCTTCAGCTTTGGTGGCCTGAGCTGGCGCTTCGAAACGGCGCCTGTTAGGTTGCTGTTGATGCAATTCAGATCCTGTGGTTCTGAATTGCCTGTTCCATCCAGTTAAACAGGAGATTGAATATGCATTTTTCAAGAATCACAGTGCGCTTGCTGCGCCGCTGCGTGCTCGTTGTGGGCGCCGCATTTGCGATGGGCGCGTGGTCTGCCACCATTGAGGTGACCGATGCGTTGGGGCGCAAGGTCAAAGTCAATTCGCCGGTGCAGCGTGTCGTCATCAACTTCAACTATGAAGAGTTCACCGCCGTGGCCGGCAAAGACGGCTGGAAGAAAGTGGTGGGCATGTCGCGCACGCCGTGGGAAGGCTGGCGTCCGGCGATCTTTTCCCGCTACGCGTCAGTCATCCCAAACCTGCAGGCGATGCCCGACGTGGGACACTCCGACGAAGGGACGTTCAGCGCCGAGAAGATCATCGCGCTCAAACCAGACGTCCTGTTCATTGCCGAGTGGACGTTCAATGCCCTCAAGACGGCGCGTGAGCAGATCGAGGCGGCGGGGATTCCGATCGTAGTGATCGACTACAACGCGCAATTGCTCGAACGCCACTTGGCATCCACCCGTGCTATGGGCAAGGTGATGGGCACAGAAACGCGGGCCGAAGAGCTGGCCTCTTTATATGAACGCGAGTACAAAAACGTCCTCACACGCATCGCCAAGGCGGGCGTGGCCAAAAAGAAAGTTTACGTAGAACTGGGTCAGGCAGGCCCGGAAACCGTTGGCAACAGCTACAGCGGAACGATGTGGGGCAAGCTCGTCACGACTCTGGGCGCTGACAATCTGGCTGATGGCAAGTTGCCTGGCCCTTGGGGTCCGATCAACGCCGAAGCTGTGATTGCGGAAAACCCGGACCTGATTTTCATTGCGGGTTCCTCCTGGGGCAACAAACCGAAGGCCGTGAAGACCGGCTACGAGGCAACGACCGAGATTACCCGCCAGAGCCTGACACCCTATGCACAACGCGCTGGCTGGGCCAACCTGAAGGCTGTGAAAACCGGTGAAATCCATGCTATCGAGCACGGCCTGTGCAGGACGCTGTTTGACTTTGTGGCCATGCAGTACATCGCCAAGCGGTTGTACCCAGATGCTTTCCGCGATGTTGATCCAGAAGCCTCATTTCGGGCTTACCACGAAAAATACCTGCCAGTCGCCTACAGCGGAGTCTGGATGCTGCCGCTCAAGCCATGACGCCTGCCGCCACGGTTGACGCGGTTACTGTGGCGTACCGCCGCTCGGCTTCCCGCCGGGTAACGGTGATGCTGGCCGCTCTGGCTGCGTTACTGCTGGGCGTGTTGCTGGATGCTGCTACCGGGCCGGCTCTTCTTCCGCTGGCTGCGGTAGCACGATCGGTATTGGGGTACCCCTCTGACCCAGCGGTTGAAGCCATCGTCTGGTCTATCCGCCTGCCGGTGGCGTTGACGGCGATTTCTGTGGGCGCCGCCCTCGGTCTATCCGGGGCGATCATGCAGACGATTCTCAATAACCCGCTGGCGTCCAGCTACACGCTGGGAATATCGGCAGGGGCCGGCTTTGGCGCTGCGCTGGTGATCGTGTTGGGCGCGTCTTTGCCGGTGCCGGAAGCCTATGCCATCCCGCTGAACGCAATGCTGTTTGCCGGTGTCGCCTGCGCGGGCGTTTTCCTGATTGGCGGCGCCAGGGCCGCGACGGCCGAGGGCCTGGTGCTTGCGGGCATCGCGCTGTTGTTCCTATTTCAAGCACTTACGGCGCTCCTCCAAATGATCGCTTCCCCCGAGTCACTGCAACAGGTGGTGTTCTGGTTGTTTGGAAGCCTCCAGAAGTCGACCTGGCCCAAGCTATGGGTCTTGATAGCAGTGCTCGCAGTCTGCACGCCGTTTTTGGTGCGCGATGTCTGGGGGCTGACCGCCCTCAAGATGGGGGATGCGCGCGCATCAGCGCTCGGCGTCAACGTGCGAGCATTACGTATCCGTTCGTTTGTGCTGATTTCGGCCTTAACCGGCGTGGCGGTGGCGTTTGTGGGCACGATTGGTTTTGTCGGGCTGGTCGCGCCGCACGTGGCGCGTATGCTGATTGGTGAAGATCAGCGTGGTTTTTTGCCAGTCTCGGCACTGATGGGTGCTGTATTGCTATCGCTGGCTTCTGTAGCCAGCAAGACGATCTCGCCCGGAGCGATCTTTCCGATTGGCATCGTCACGTCATTGATCGGTGTGCCTTTCTTCATCTGGATGGTGCTGCGCACGCGGAGGGCATACTGGTGAGCATTGATGTACAAGGGTTGTCGGTTCACTACGGCGCTCGCACCGTCTTGCAGGATATCAACCTTTATGCCAGAGCAGGACGCGTGTTGGGCATCGTTGGTCCGAATGGGTCGGGCAAATCCACGCTGGTCAAGGCGGTGGCCGGCTTACTGAAAGCCAGCGGCCGCATTCGTTTCAATGGCAGTGAAGCCCGGCCCAAGTCCGTCGGCTATATGCCGCAGGATCTGCAGACCCCAATGGCGCTGACGGTGCTCGAAGTTGTGTTGCTGGGGCGCCTTGCCGAGTTGGGCCTGACGGTGAGTGCCGACGATCTGGAGGCTGTACGTCAGGTGCTTCAGTTGCTTGGCATGGAGGCGTTGGCTGGACGGTATCTGAGCGAACTGAGTGGTGGTCAGCGGCAGATGGTGTTTCTGGCACAGGCACTGGTGTCGCAACCGACAGTCCTGCTGCTGGATGAGCCCATCAGTGCGCTGGATATTTGTCACCAGCTGGAAGTGCTGGAAGTGGTGCGCGCGATGACCCTTGAGCGAGGTTTGTGCACGTTGATGGTCCTGCATGACCTGAACGCCGCCGCGCGTTTCGCAGATGATGTGGCGATGCTGCGGGAGGGGTGCCTGGTGGGCTGTGGCGACCCGAAGGATGTTTTGACTGTCGAGAATATTGTGACTGGTTTTGGCGTTGAGGCTGAAGCCTTGACCTGTATTGATGGTACAGGTGTACTGATTCCGCGCAGGCCGGTTCGAGTGACAATCGTGGACTGAATAGGCAAGCCCACTGACAGGCGCACCACATTGGGGTAAGCTGTCAAATAATTCAGCAAACCCTTCTGGAGTGCCCATGAGCGATACACAAGATTCAGGCTTTGG
>DAOQRI010000371.1:0-3616 GCA_035355475.1 Rhodoferax sp.
CAAGAAATGGAGACCTATCCCCAGCAGCGTTAACACGGCCGCTGAAACGCCCATGGGCTTCAGCGTTCCGGCGACATTGACCGACGCACCCAATTGCAAAAGCATCAAGAGAAATGTGAACCACCCCGCGTAGCGCAGTGTGTCCATAACTTCACTCAGCAACAACCAATGGGCATTTCCGCCAAAACTGTATGCCAGGCCCGCCCAACCCCACAGAGCACTGACCGCTACCGTGGCGCTCACTACCCTATTGGCGGGTAGCGGAATGCTGCGCCCCCAGTTCTGCTGGAGTAGCTTTAATGCAAAAAGCGAATACGCAAGGCCAACCAGGGCCTGGCCCCAGGCGGCGATGCCCATTTACTGGGCGCCCTTGCGCATCACCACGACACCCACAGTTTCAAACAAGATAATGATGTCCAAAAACAGGTTGTGGTTTTTCACGTAATACAGGTCATACTGCAATTTCTCAGCCGCATCTTCCACCGATGCCCCGTACTGGTACCGCACTTGAGCCCACCCGGTGACGCCCGGCTTGACGCTTTGACGGACTGCGAAAAAGGGAATCTTTTCCGTCAATTGGTCGACAAAGAAGGGGCGTTCAGGCCGGGGCCCCACCAGGCTCATCGAGCCCGCTAGAACACTAAACAGCTGCGGCAGCTCATCGATCCGCAATTTGCGAATCACCCGGCCTACACGGGTCACGCGGTCATCGGAAGCCGTGGCCCAGCGTGGAGTGCCGTCTTGCTCGGCATCCGTGCGCATGCTGCGGAATTTCACTACATTGAACAATCGCCCATTGAGTCCGACGCGCTCCTGTAAATACAACATCGGCCCCTTGCTCTCAGCCAAGATAAGAATGCCGGTTATCAACATAACAGGCAAGGCCAGTATCAGCAAAACGCTGGCGCAAATAACGTCAAAAACCCGTTTCACGGCTGCCCGGCCCCAACCATGGCCAAAGCCATCACCAAAAATCAGCCAGCCCGCCGACACCGAATCCAATCGAATTTGCCCCAGTGTTTTTTCAAAATGGGCGGCAATGTCCATTACTCGGACACCGCGCAGTTTGCAGTCCAGTAATTCGCGTAGTGGCATGCTGCCGCCGCGACGCTCGGTCAGCGCGACCACAATTTCGTCCACCTTCTCTTCGTCGACGATTTGCGTCAACGTTTTTCCGGGCTCCAGAAGGCCCCACGCCGACACGAAGGCGGCTGTTTCGTTGGGGCTCGCGAAATAGCCAACCAGATCGACATTGGGATCCGATTTTTTGAGACTACGTCCTACAGACTTTGCCGGTTTGCCGGTGCCCAGAACCAACACCCTTTGGCGCAAATATTCACGCGGTGTCATGTAGTTAACCCAAATCCGGGTCACGAACATCAGGGCCAACGCTGCGCCTTGCGCGTAAATCAGCGATTCAGCCTGCAGGTCGGTTAAAGGTGACATAACCCACACGATGTAAGCCAATACCGCAGATCCACAAAATGCCAACACGGCACGTGCATTGGTCTGCCCGGTCGTGCGGTTGTGTACCCGCTGGTAGAAGCCCAGACCAGCATTGCCCACCAAAATTCCGAGTGCCATGATCAGGGAATGAATCAAAGCCATTGCCACAGCGCTCAGCGGTTGTGGCTCATGCATCAGCATCACGACAAGCATGACTACCAGCACCAGTGTCAAGTCAAAACAAACCTGATACAGGGTTCGTCGATTGAAGTAATGCCCGAATATTTTTATCAATTTTTGCTTCCCTTTATCAGCGCCCCAAGGCTGGGCCTGATGTTTTGGCTATTAAACCAGCCTTTAGGCGCAGTTGATCAGTCAACTCTAACTTTCAACTCTTGATTTTTACATCCAATCAGCATCATTGGCAACAAGTAGAAGACCAGGGCAACGCGCGGAACATCCTGAATGCTGCTGACCAGTCCTACCACCAACGAACCGAATAAACTCGCAGCCAGATAGTGGCGCCAAGTATCCGTGGTGCCTCGAGCCTTAATGGCAGATACCATGGCCCAAGCAAAAAGTGTACCCACCGCTATTGCGCCTATCAAACCCCGTTCGATCAGCAGTTCCAGATACAGGTTGTCTATATGCCAAGGTACGTAATACGACTGTGCGGCGGGCAGCCACTGCGCAAAGTGGCGTGAGAAATCCCCATTGGCCAGTAATGCCTGTCCGAGATCATTGCTCAGGTGCAGGTTGTCTACATCTGCCGCAGCGCCCGGCGTGTCTACCGATACCACTAGCATGAGAAGTCTTGATGTGCTTTGCTGGTTGGAAATCAGCGGTGGACCGCGCAAATTGAGTTTCACAGTTTGCCATTTATCCTCGTGCGGTTCCACATGCATCGACGCTCCCTGGCAGTTGCGGTCATACAGCAGGTGACGCTGGCACAGTTGCACGGTCACATCCACGGGTTCCCGTACGCGCACATTCATCGTGATGCTGTGCGCCCGTTCTTGCGTCAAGTGGATACGCTGGGTGAGTGCATACACACCGGGAAGTTGGTCCCAATTTGGTGGAGTTGTGAGTGTTGCAAAGCGATTAATACTTCCATTGCCGTCGGACTCCTCAGCCAAGTGAACGTCACCTGAAAAGTTTTCTCCCTCTACGCGGCTGGAATAGTTCGCTGGCAAACGTCCCAAACCCTTTCCCATCCACCAGTCTTGCCCCCCGTTCAGCAGTTCAACGCCGTGTATCCAGTGTCCAATACGGCTGCCCATATCCTGGTCGGACTTGGCTAGGCGCTTTTGCATGAACGAGTCTCCACCCAACACAGCGACCACTTCCAGGCTGAGCAGGGCCAACAGTGCAATACCACCGATCAGCCGCCATCGAATCTCTTCTGCCCTCTTTAAGTACGCAGGTCGACGCACCAGATATGCCAGTAGCAAGAGTGCACAAACCACGGACAGGTAAACGCCGCGTGAAAACGTGGTTAAACAGGCGTAACCGACTATCAGTATCAAGACTGCGGCGGCGGACCAGAGACCGGGTCCCTTGGCTGACACCAACGCCCATACCGCGAAGGGGGCGGCCATCGCCAGGTAAGCGTCAATTGCTGCCCCGCCCACGTGCATCTCCCAAAACAGGGCCACAGTTCGGTAATTGGCAGAGAAATTCCATAATCCCACAAAACCAGCGCGCTCCCATAGCACCGACAGGCTGACACTGACCAAACCCAGCACCATACCCAGTGCAAATTTGCCTTGGGCCTGCGCCGCGTTCTTCTGCTGTTCGTTGTTCAACAGTGGCCACAGCAGCAAGGCAAACCCGAGGCTCTTAAATACCCTGACACTGTTCAATGCTTGGGTGTAGGCGGAAAACCAGTCGAAAGACCAGCCACCCGCATCGGCCACGCCACGCATTAGGGCAGCTATACCGGTTAATGCAAGTGCAGACCAAAGAACTTGTCTGGGTCCCCAGCATGAAATGGTGGCGCTACTTGTGCGATTGCCAAAAAGTGCCCAACGCCCATAGCCTCCGGCCAGCACGGCCAACAAGACAATGTCCAATTCTTCAAACGCGATCCAGCCCGTCCATGGGGAAAAGTTCATGAAGGGCAGGCAGCCCGGCACCAGCAGCAGCCATGCGCCGGGGATTCCCAACTCCA
>DAOQRI010000372.1:0-3611 GCA_035355475.1 Rhodoferax sp.
GGCGCTGCATTGACGTCTGCTCCAAAGATGTCTTTTCGTTTTCTACACGTTTCAATACATCAACGTGCACCGAGCAAAACGCCGCCTGCGGGCCGTCACAACCATCCGTTTAACGAGGAGTATCACCATGATGAGCAAACACTTTCGACTGACCCTGGCCACCTTGAGTGCCGTCGTATTCAGCGTAGGTTGCGCTGTGTCGCAGGACCATATTGCGTTTGAAAAGGTCAACACCATGCGCGGCACGGATGTCAGCGCAGCAGATGTGCCGTTTGACGCCAAAGCCTACAAAGGGGAAAAACCGGGACGACAGCAATTGGTCGCCCGCACTTTCAACGGACAACCGCCCGTTATTCCCCATACGCTGGACAATTTTGACGAAATCACGCTGGAAGAAAATCAGTGCATCGAGTGCCACGGTCTGGCCAAGTACAAGGAGAAAGGCGCTCCCAAAATGGCAGACACCCATTTCGTGGACCAAAAAGTCGCCATGACCCGCTGGCAATGCAACTCCTGCCACGTACCGCAGGTCGATGCCACACCACTGGTCAAGCAGAACTTTGTGGGTAGTACTGTCCCCAAACTCTAGATGATGGAGGAAGCGGGAACTATTGCATGCCGTAACGCAGCAAGCGCTGGGCGTCGATGATCCGGATATCGCGCTTGTCGATCTCGATCAGATGCGCCTCCTCCAGTTCACGTAACACCTTGGAAAAGTATTCAGGCGTCAGCGACAAGCGTGAGGCAATCGTTGCTTTGGTGACCGGCAGGGAAACGGTAATAACCTCCCCCGTGGCGCAATCGCGCACTTCATTTTCACGCAGCAGATATCCAATAACGCGCTGCATGCCACTGTGCAAGGCACCTGACTCGATGTCGTGCATAAGGCCATGCAGGCGGCGCGAAATGCCTGCCAGCATCTTCATGGAAAACCGGGGGTCCCGCTCGATCTCGGCCACGATCGCGTGTTTGCTAACGGTCAGCAGCAACGTACTGGTCAGTGCTTCGGCATTGAGGATGTAGGCCTTGCCAGTAAACATCAGGGCTTCGGCAAAACTCTGGCCGGGCCCTACCAGTTCGATCACTTTTTCATGCCCGGCCGGTGAAATGGCAAACAGTTTGACCTGCCCGGAAATCACCACGTGAAACTCCTCGCAGGGTTCCCCAAGGCGAAAAATAGTATCTCCCCGGGCCAGTCTGTGGACTTGGCAACCTTGCGCGGCGCGGCTCAACTCCAGCGGCGACAAATCGCCAAACAGCGGTAAAACTGCCAGGAAACGCGGTATGTTGAACTCATCGACGTCCATGCGATTCTCTCTTTGATTGACCCAACTTCCAAAGATGAATTGTAAGGCGTGACCCCAAGCACCATTGGTGCCTGGAAGCAGCGGTACGACCCAAAAAGCAAAAAACCCGCCAATAGCGGGTTTTTTGTTCGGGAATGAATCGCCTTATTTGAGGGACAGCACCCAAGCCACGAGCTTCTTGCTATCAGCAGCATTGACTTGTGCATTGGCAGGCATGGGCACGGGGCCCCAAACGCCAGCGCCACCTTTGATGACCTTGGCTTCGAGCATGGCGGCAGCTTTCGCATCACCGGCATATTTCTTGGCAACATCTTTGTAGGATGGGCCGACTACTTTCTTGTCCACTGAATGGCAAGCCATGCAGTTCTTCGCCTTGGCGAGCGCCTCGTCCGCAAATGCCGGGCTGGTCACAGCGAAGGTGGCAGCAACAGTCATTACAGCCAAAATGGTACGTTTCATTTCATATCCTCATGGGTTAATTGTGGGGAGCACTTGCGGTTCGGCCGCATTCCTTAAACGGGACGAAAGGGTCTATGGTTGACCGCTTCGCCACAAGAGAATAGCAGAACCCGCACCAACGCCATTTGATCTACATTAGCTTGCACTGAACTTGCAACGTAGCTACTGGACGCAGTCCAGCCCCAGCACCACTTCCGCTTGGCACCCACTGACTACACCGATTACCCACATGCCCTCTGAACGCCAGAAATCGCAGAACCCCAAGTCACTCTCTGGCCTGTTGCCTTTCCTGCGGCCGTACCATGGACGCATCGGTTTGGCATTCGTATTTCTGGTCCTGGCCGCAGTGGCCACACTGGCGTTTCCGCTGGCTTTGCGCAGCCTGATTGACGGAGGATTGACTGGCGGTGACAAAGGTGACCAGGTGATGGCCATGCGTGGCCACTTTGGCGTCCTGTTTGGGGTTGCCGTCGCGCTGGGGCTGTTTTCGGCCGCACGCTTCTATATGGTGAGTTGGCTGGGCGAGCGAGTCACCGCAGATTTGCGTAACGCGGTCTATGACCACGTCCTCAAGCAAAGCCCTGAATTCTTTGAGACCACGCAGACCGGTGAGGTGCTATCCCGACTGACCGCGGACACCACGTTGGTGCAGACGGTGGTGGGTTCATCGCTGAGCATGGGACTGCGCAACCTGGTCATGGGAATCGGTGCGCTGGGAATTCTGGTCTGGACCAACCCGTATGTCATGTTTCAGGTGCTGGGCGTGCTGGTCCTCATCGTCATGCCCAGCTTGTGGTTTGGCCGCCGGGTACGCAAGCTCTCTCGGGCCAGTCAGGACCGCATCGCAGACTCCAGTTCCATCGCGGCGGAGGTGCTGAACGCCATTCCGGTCGTACAAAGCTATACCGCCGAAGAGCGCGAGTCGAAGCGGTTTGCAAGTTCCACCAACAACGCGTTTGACACCGCGATCCGGCGCGCCAAAGCCCGGTCGGCACTGGTTGCATTCATCATCATCGCAACGTCCGCAGCACTCCTGTGGGGTCTGTACCAGGGAACACAAGCCGTGGCAGCCGGTCGAATTTCGGCCGGGCATCTGGGTCAAACCGTGGTCTACGTGATTATTCTGGCCAGCGCATTTGCGATTCTGGGGGAGGTCTATGGCGACTTGCTACGGGCCGCCGGGGCGACTGAACGGCTGATGGAACTACTGGAAACAAAGTCTTCCATTTTTTCACCACAAAATCCGGCTCTAGCCCTCGTCCCTTCTGCAGGAAGCGCTATCACATTTGAAGCAGTACATTTCAACTACCCCTCGCGTCCCAACCAGGCGGCAGTCACAGATTTTTCGCTGACGGTGCAACCGGGTCAAACGGTGGCCATCGTGGGGCCCAGTGGGGCCGGCAAGAGTACCGTGTTTCAACTGCTGCTGCGGTTTTACGACCCGACCAGCGGCGATATCGTGATCGACGGCATCCCGTCGCGTGACATGTCCTTGGACTCTTTGCGCAACCGGATTGGCATCGTTCCGCAAGACGCGGTCATATTCTCCAGTAGCGCGATGGAAAACATCCGCTATGGCAATCCCCAGGCGACCAACGAGCAGGTCATGGCGGCGGCACAAGCGGCATTTGCCCATGAATTTATCTCGCTGCTACCGCAAGGTTACGACACGTTTCTGGGCGAGAGGGGCTTGCGCCTCTCCGGTGGGCAGCGCCAGCGCATTGCCATTGCACGGGCGATTCTCAAGAACCCGCCGCTTTTGTTGCTCGACGAAGCGACCAGCGCGCTGGATGCCGAAAGCGAGCGGATGGTGCAGGCTGCTCTGGATTCAGCCATGCAAGACCG
>DAOQRI010000373.1:0-3608 GCA_035355475.1 Rhodoferax sp.
TTTTCGCGTCCGCCTTTGGTTGCCATGGTGCTACTCCTTAAGCTTGGCCACGTGCACGCAGATCGGCGAGCACAGAATCAATACCGTTCTTGTCGATCAAACGCAGACCTGCGTTCGAAATCCGCAGACGTATCCAACGGTTTTCGCTCTCGACCCAGAAACGGCGGTATTGCAGGTTCGGCAGGAACCGGCGCTTGGTTTTGTTGTTGGCGTGGGAAACATTGTTTCCGACCATCGGGCCTTTACCCGTTACTTCGCATACGCGTGCCATGTGCACACTCCGATACATAAAACGGTTTTCACTGACGACCAAACGGCTTGCCTTGCAACCCCGTTCAATCTCGCAAAAACCTCACCTCGCCAAAATAGTGGGTGGCGGTAACCCATCCACCAAGGTCGTTGGTGGAACTGCTGAATTCAGCAAAGCCTGTGATTATACCGTTATTCCTGCTGTTCCAGGAAGCGCTGGGCATCGAGCGCTGCCATGCAACCCGTGCCCGCGCTGGTGATGGCTTGGCGGTACACGTGGTCTTGCACGTCGCCAGCTGCAAAAATACCGGGAACCGAAGTCTGGGTTGCAAAACCCTTAAGGCCCCCCTGGGTGACGATGTAGCCGCCCGCCATTTCAAGCTGCCCCTGGAATATGTCGGTATTGGGTGCGTGGCCGATCGCGATGAAACAGCCAGTCAGGGTGATGTCTTCTGTGGTGCCATCATTCACGTTCTTCACGCGAATGCCGGTGACGCCCGATGCATCACCCAACACCTCGTCTAATGTGCGGAAGGTCTTGAGCTCGATCTTGCCGGCTTTGACCTTTTCCATCATCTTGTCGATCAGGATGGGCTCGGCCTTGAACTTGTCGCGTCGGTGCACCAAGATGACCTTGCTGGCGATGTTGGACAGGTACAAGGCCTCCTCTACAGCGGTGTTGCCGCCGCCCACCACGCAGACGGTCTGGTCGCGGTAGAAAAAACCGTCGCAGGTAGCACAGCCCGACACGCCACGGCCCATGAATGCAGTCTCGGACGGCAGCCCCAGGTACTTGGCAGATGCGCCGGTGGCGATGATCAGAGAGTCGCAGGTGTAGGTTGCGCTATCGCCGGTCAAGGTGAATGGCCGTTTGCTGAAATCGACCTTGTTGACATGGTCAAACAGAATTTCGGTCTTGAAGCGCTCCGCGTGTTCCAGAAACCGCTGCATCAACTCTGGCCCCTGTACGCCGTTCACATCGGCTGGCCAGTTGTCGACCTCGGTGGTGGTCATCAGCTGCCCGCCTTGCGCCATGCCAGTGACCAGAACCGGGTTGAGATTGGCGCGCGCTGCATAGACTGCTGCGGTGTAACCGGCGGGACCTGACCCAAGAATGAGTACTTTGGCGTGTTTGGGATCGGACATGGTAAACCTTCAATTGGATAAAGCGTGAGTCAGGCCGTGTACATTTCTGGGCAATGTGGGCATTTTCAAGACAAGCCGGATTGTAAGAAGTGCCGCACCTTCTTTTGCGGAGTGACTGAATGTCAATGTTGAGCAACCTGGATTTGATTCGCCGGGTACCCCTATTTTCCATGTTGACGCCGGCGCAGGCCGAATCACTGGTGGAGGCGGTTGCCAAAAGGCGATTCAAACGTGGCGAACACCTGGTGAACCAAGGCGACAAGAGCAACGCCCTTTACATTATTTTGTCAGGCCGCACCCGCGTCATCATGACCGATAGCAAAGGGCGCGAAGTGATTATTGCGACCCTTCGCTCGGGCGACTATGTGGGTGAGATGAGCTTGATTGATGGTGAACCCCATTCGGCCACTGTGGTGGTCGATCAGCAAGTTGATGCACTCGTTTTGGGGCGCGACGACTTTATGCGCTGTCTGGCTGAAAATTCGACCATGTCGTTTGTTGTCATGCACGAGCTGGTGCAGCGGCTGCGTCGGGCGAGCCTGAAAATCAGTTCCCTGGCGCTTGTAGGTGTTTACGGAAGGGTCGCCAATGTACTGCTGGACGCCGCTGTAGCCGACGAACAGGGTGTTTTGCTGATTCGCGAAAAAGTGTCCAAGCAGGACATCGCCAAAATGGTGGGCGCATCACGCGAGATGGTCAGCCGCGTGATGAAGGACTTCGAAGAGCAGGGTTTCATCCAGTCACTCGACGCTGGCATGGTGCGCGTTTTCGAGCGGCGCATGGCGCCGCGCTAATTTATATATGACCTATTCACTTCATACGCTTCAAACTGCATCCCCCCCGAGCCCTGCAACACACAAAGGCATGGGCCGCTTTGCCAATGAAATCGCACTGATTGCGGGCTTTGTCCTTTTGGCTTTGTGGCTGATTGCGATGCTGACCTATTCGCCACAAGACGCTGCCTGGTCGACATCGGGCGCGGGCCTTCCCTTGGCGAACCGGGCCGGGCGCCTCGGTGCGTGGGTCGCGGATGTCAGTTACTTCCTGCTGGGTTTTTCAGTCTGGTGGTGCCTTGCCGTGGGCATGCGGGTTTGGCTGGCACTGCTGGCCAATCGCTTGCGTGGTGATGAGACGGTGCGTGCGGTACCACACCGTCTGGTTTTCTGGCTAGGATTAGCGCTGTTGCTGTATGCCAGCACATCGCTGGAGTGGACACGCCTATACAGCCTGGAGGCGCGCCTGCCGGGTGGCCATAGCGGTGGCGTGCTTGGCTACGTGGTCGGCCCACTGAGTGTGAAGTGGCTGGGATTTGCCGGCTCAGGCCTTGTGGCGATTGCTTTGGGGCTTGTGGGTACTTCGCTGGTGTTTGGTTTTTCGTGGATGCAGGTGGCTGAGCGCATGGGTGCGTGGGTGGATGCGCAGGTTCAATCGCGCCGGAAGCAGCGTGAGCGGGCGCAGGACCGGGAAATGGGCCAGCAGGCCATGCGTGAGCGCGAAGAGATTTTGTTCGAAGAACGTGAGGAAACCTACGAGCATCATCCGCAGCCCGTGGTGATTGTGGAGCCAGTGGTTATGGAGCCGCCGCGCAGTGAACGTGTGGCGAAGGAGCGCCAGAAGCCCCTGTTCACCGAAATGCCGGACACCAAACTGCCGCAGGTGGATTTGCTGGATGGTGCGCTGGCGCGCCAGGAGACGGTAGCGCCGGAAACGCTGGAAATGACCAGCCGCATGATTGAGAAAAAGCTCAAGGACTTCGGCGTGGAGGTGCGGGTGGTGCTGGCCCAGCCCGGTCCGGTGATTACCCGTTACGAAATCGAGCCCGCCACAGGCGTCAAGGGTTCGCAGATCGTCGGTCTGGCCAAAGACCTTGCGCGCAGTCTGAGCCTGGTGTCGATTCGCGTGGTGGAGACTATTCCAGGCAAGACCACCATGGCACTGGAATTGCCAAACGCCAAACGCCAGAGTATTCGGCTGTCCGAGATTCTGGGCTCGCAGGTCTACAACGACAGCAAGTCGATGTTGACCATGGGCCTGGGCAAGGACATCGTGGGCAACCCGATCGTGGCCGACCTGGCCAAGATGCCGCACGTGCTGGTGGCCGGGACCACCGGTTCGGGCAAGTCAGTCGGTATCAATGCCATGATTTTGAGCCTCTTGTACAAGGCCGAGGCCAGCGATGTGCGCTTCCTGATGATCGACCCCAAGATGCTGGA
>DAOQRI010000374.1:0-3608 GCA_035355475.1 Rhodoferax sp.
ACTGGAACAACTCCAGCCGATGCTGAGCCGGGTAAAAGCACCTTTCATCATCGTTCACGGCACCGACGATGACCTAGTGCCTTTTGCCAACGTGGCCTACATGCACGCGCATTTGGGCGGTGCAGGATGCAGCAAAACCGTTGTGCTGCAAGGTTTGAACCACTTCCTGCCATGGAATGCCGAGCATGACGTACGTGACGCCATCCAGTGGGCCACCAGCGTTAGTGGTGTCGGTTGTTAGAGCCTTTATGATGACCTTCTGGCATAACACCACGACACTCTTTGGCGAGGCCTTGAACGGCATGGCCCAGCCCTGGGTCATTTGCATGGCGCTGGTGCTGACCACGCTGCTTCTGGAAGACCTGGCAATCGCCGCCGGGGTGGCCGTGGCCACGCAGGGCGCGCTGTCTTGGGAATGGGCGTTCGCAGCGGTGGCAGGCGGCATTGCGGCGGGTGATCTGGGGTTGTACGGGCTGGGTGTGGCAGCCAATCGCATACCGCTGTTGCGCCGCAAGTACATTGACGGCGGCAGCGGGCGCGTGCGTGAACAACTGCAGCAGCGCTTGTTCAGCGCCGTCCTGCTGGCGCGAGTGATCCCCGGCTTGCGCCTGGTGACCTACACCCCCTCGGGTTTCTTGCGCATACCGCTGTTGCCATTTGCCGGATGGGTGATCTTTGCGGTAACCCTGTGGACTATTGGACTTTTTTGGCTGAGCTCAGCGCTGGGCGAGGTCATCGCCGCGTCGCTGGGTATTCCTGCGCCGTTGGCCGTGGCGCTGCCCATCATTCTTGTAGCGCTGGCGCTGCCCTTGCTGCGCTTGCTGAAAAAGCGCTTTCTACCGGAGCCCGTATGACCCAACTGATTGAAGCACCCGCTTTGGCATTGGCTGGTGTGCGCCAAAAGCCGCATCAGGGCATGCCCCCTTTTGACCAGACCGGTGCACCCTTGAGTTTTTTTGAATTCTGGCCCATGTGGGCGTTTTACCCGCCGGTGGCGCTGTATGCCGCCTGGTTGATGCTGCGCTATCGGGGCATCTTGCTCCCCACCGTGGCTAACCCCTCATTTCCCGGTGGTGGGTTTGTGGGTGAGTCCAAGGCCGAAATCCTGAAACTCGCAGTCCGGCACGCGCCCGACTGGGTAGCGCCTTTCGTAGTGGTGGACCGCCTTGAACTGAACAACACCGCTGGCAGTCTGGCTGGACAGACTGCCGCCGCGCTGATCAAATTGACATCAGCCGGGCTGAGCCTTCCGGTGGTGGCCAAGCCGGATCTGGGGTGCCGTGGCGTCGGGGTCAAGCTCATCCGAACCGTTGAACAACTGACTGCCTACCTCGCGGCGTTTCCGGCCGGTGCGCGTCTGCTGCTGCAGCGCTATGTGCCGTTTGAGGGTGAAGCGGGCGTGTTTTATTGCCGCCACCCCGGCGAGCCCCGGGGCCGCATCATCTCCATCACGCTCAAGTACTTCCCTCACGTTTATGGCGACGGACGCCGCACGCTGTGCCAGCTCATTCTGGACGACCCCCGCGCAGGCAGGCTATCTCATCTGTACCTGAACCGGCATGCGGACCGGTTGCACCATGTGCCCGCTGCAGGTGAGGCCATCCGGCTGGCGTTTGCAGGCAGCCACAGCCGGGGCGCAATTTTCCGAAACGGCACGTCGCTGGTCACGCCTGCGATGGAGGCACGGTTTGACGCCATAGCCAAAAGCTTGCCCGAGTTCTACTTTGGCCGTTTTGATATCCGCTTTGAAGAATTTGTCCAGGTGCAGGCGGGTACGGCTTTCACCATTGTGGAAGCCAACGGCGCCGGTGCCGAAAGCACCCACATCTGGGACCGCCAGACCGGGCTGCTCAAGGCCTGGGCCGATTTGATGAAGCAATACCGCCTGCTGTTCCAGATTGGCCGCGCCAACCGCGACCGCGGCTTCAAACCCCTCTCGCTGGCTGAATTCCGCCAGTGGCACAAACGTGAAAAAGAACTGACGCCGTTGTACCCGGCCACCGACTGATGAAACACGCCATGTCTGAACTGCCCGCCGTGCGCCTGTGGCTCTACAACATCAATCTCCTGACCCAGGCCACCTTCATGATCGGGCGTCTGCAGACCGAGGCCATCCCGGCGTTTGACTATGCCCGTGCGGTGGGCCCGCATATTCGTCACGTGATCGAGCATTACCTGTCGTTTTTGGGCGGCCTGGGCCACGCACCTGATTACCGGATTGAATACGACGTTCGCAGTCGCAACCTGGCCATGCAAAGCCAGCCCGTCATCACCGTTGCGAAAATTCAGGAGCTTCAGCGCCACATGCAGGCGCAGGTTGACCGCGGTGGCCGGGCGCTGGACATGGTTGCATCGGTGCAAACCGTGTTCCAGTCTGGCGAGAATGGCGAGATGGACGTTGCCGTTCCATCCACAGTGGGGCGCGAGCTGCTGTTTTTATCTTCCCACACCGTGCACCATTTCGCGCTGATCGCCCACTATTGCAAACTCGCCGGGGTGGATCTGGGCGAACGGTTTGGCAAGGCGCCTTCCACCGTGGCGTTTGAGCAGAGGCAACACTAAACGATGTGCCTGATTGCCTGGAACTGGAAGCCCGGCGCTCCCACGCCGCTGCTGCTCATAGCCAACCGCGACGAGTTTTATACCCGTCCCACAAAGGCATTAAGTCAATGGGCTGACGGCCGCATCGTGGCTGGCAAAGATCTGGACGCTGGCGGCACCTGGCTGGGTATCACCCGCACGGGTCGACTGGCCGCCCTCACCAACTACCGCGCCCCCGCGCTAATGCGCACGGGAACCCCCTCACGTGGCGAGCTGGTCACTGCTTTCCTGAACAGCGAGCTGGCGGCCCCGGTGTTTCTGGAGGCGCTGGCCGGCCGCGCCGAACGTTACAACCCGTTCAACCTGCTGGTATATGACGGTGTCCATCTGATGGGGCTGCAAAGCCGTGGCGCACAAGTGGTGTCGTTTGCGCCGGGTATTGGCGCGGTGTCCAATGCCGACTTTCAACTCCCGTGGCCCAAGCTCACCGCGCTCAGTCAGGGCCTGAGCGCCAACATTGAGTCAGGCGAAACCTCCAATCAGGCACTGCTGGCGCTCCTGCAGAACAGCGCCACCGCACCGGACGAAGCCTTGCCGCAAACCGGTTTGTCGCTGGAGCGCGAGCGCGCGCTGTCGGCAGCGTTCATCGCCACGCCAGACTATGGCACCCGCGCCTGCAGCATTGTGCGGATGGGCCAGACGCATGCCGAGTTCACCGAACACGGGTTTGATGCCAACGGCTTCATTGCCGCCACCAGCCAGGTGGTGGCCCTGGTGGTCTGACTTCCTGGCGACCTAACCTCCAATACTAAACCGCTTGCGGCGCAGCGCCATCTCGGGCGACTGCAGGTCCAGCAATGTCAGGAAATCGATGGTTTTGAACTCGCTGTCCAGCGCGGGCGGACCACAAATCCAGGCACCCAGCGCCAGATAAGCGGAGAGCAGCTTCGGAATGTGGGGAGCCTCGGCAGTGGTCGCACGATATTCTGGCGAACAGGCAAAGGCCGCCCGGGGCAGCGTTCGGTACATCGGTGCCGCCAGATGCTGTTGCAGCCGCGCATAAGCCG
>DAOQRI010000375.1:0-3600 GCA_035355475.1 Rhodoferax sp.
GTAGTAGCAGACAGCGTAGATTGCACAGGGGCTAGCGCCCTGTTTTGCACGGGCAGGGTCCAGCGGGCTGCAAGGCGCGTTTGCTCCACCAGCCGGGCAAATTTTTCATACTGCGACAGGGTGTCCGCGCCAACGCCCTGCAGGGGCAGCAGGCCGTCCTGCCACTCTCCATTGAAAAACAGCCGCTCCTGCGGGCTGTGGCACAAATGGCGCTCGTCATACTGCCAGCGCCCTGCCACGCGCGATCGCAGGCCCAGTTCTTCCAGCAGGTCCTGCACCTCGGTTGCATCGTCGCCCGGCAAGGGAAGGTAGTGCGCGCCCAGTGGACAGGGCAAGCCTGCTATCTCGCCGCTGCGGCTGTTGCCTCCGGCGGCGTCTTCCAGCTCCAGCAGGGCAAAGTCATTCATGCCCTGCAGGCGCAGGGCGCGCGCGGCCGCCAGACCAGCTACGCCACCGCCTGCTATCAACATACGGGTCTTAAATGTCTTGGTGGGTGCAGGCCAACCCTTTGCGCCCTGCACGCCGTCGCGCAGCAAGTGGCCCCGCTCAGGCTGAACGCCGGTAAAGCCGCCCTGGATGTGGTCATTGGCGTGCATGGCAGGCTGGCAAGCCGTGGCAGCCCAGGCTGCACCCAGACCCGTGCCCAAAAATTGGCGGCGGCGGATCACGGGCAGGTCAACCCGGTCATGGCTCAGACTGGCTGCGCGTGCGCGACCACCCAGTCAGCCATGGCGCGTGTGTCAGACAGGTCAAACCACCGGGGCAATGGCTCAACGTGCCGGGGGTCTGATGGATTGCTGGTGGTGTCGGACGCGATGCCAATGATGCCGGGCCACTGGGGCCACAGGGTTTCGCGACCGAGCTGTGCGCGCCACACTTCGATCTTGGGAAAATGCCCCTCCTTGAACCCCTCGATCAGCACCAGGTCGCAGGGTTGCAGGCGACCAATCAGGTAGTCCAGCGAAGGCTCAGGAGCGCCGCGCAACTCATGCATCAACGCCCAGCGCTCGTTGCCAAGCAAGACCACTTCGCTGCAACCGGCTTCACGCAAGCGGTAGGAATCTTTGCCGGAGCGGTCAATGTCAATGGACTTGTGGCTGTGCTTGATCAGCGACACCGATAACCCGCGCCCGGTCAACTCGGGGATGAGACGCTCCAGCAGGGTGGTCTTGCCCATGCCGGAGTGGCCGGCGATTCCAAAAACTTTCATGGCTTCATTATCACGGCCCTACACGGCCCCACTCCTGCTCATAGGTCGTCACCAACACCTGGTTGGACAGGCGGTTGACCTCGGCCGGAACACGCGACATGTCTTTGGGAAAATCAAATAACAGGGACAGTGTGCCCGGACCCAGAAAACGCAGCCCCTCAGGCAGGCTTGCAGGCATGTGCCACGGCCGGTGGCTGGCGATGATGTAGCCCCATTCGCCAAACGTGGGCACATGGGCGTGGTAGGGCGTGGCGTGCAGGCCCGATGCCTCGATCGTGGTGGCTACGGTCCAGAAACTTTGGCGCGCCACCAGCGGCGAAGTGGTCTGGATGACGGCATAGCCGCTGGCCGAGAGGCGCTGGGCCAGCAGCGCGTAAAAGCTGTTGGTATAGAGCTTTCCGATGGAGAAATTGGTGGGATCGGGGAAATCCACCACGATCACATCAAAAGTCTCGCCATCTTGCTGCAGCCACTGAAAGGCATCGGTGTTGACGATGTGCAACTTGGGCGAACGCAGTGCGCCCGCGTTCAAGGCGGCCATGGCCGGGTCGTTGGCAAACAGACTGGTCATGTTGGGATCGAGTTCCACCAGGGTCACGCTCTCCACGCTGGCGTATTTGAGAATTTCACGCGCCGCCATGCCGTCGCCACCACCCAACACCGCCACCTTGCGTGGCGCGCCAAAGGCGGACATGGCCGGGTGCACCAAAGCTTCGTGGTAGCGGTACTCGTCGCGTTCGGCAAACTGCAGGTTACCGTTGAGAAACAGCTTGTGCCCCGTGCGCCCGTGGGTGACGACGATGCGCTGGTAGGGCGAGGTAGCGGCCAGCACGATCCGGTCGTGGTAGAACTTGTCCTCCGCCAGTGTGGTGATCTGGTCCGCCACCGCAAAGCCACCGCCCAACACACCCACCGTCAGCACGCAGGCCCAGGCATGGGCGGCAAACTGGCGCAGTTCATGGCGAAAGACCCACAGCGTCCAGAATGCCACCGCCGCATTGAGCAGGCCGAACAGCAGGCCTGTGCGGATCAAACCCAACTGCGGCACCAGCAGCAGCGGAAACGCCACGGATACTGCCAGCGCGCCCAGGTAGTCAAAGGTCAGCACCTGCGACACCAGATCTTTGAGCGCCACCTCGCGCTTGAGGATGCGCATGACCAGCGGAATCTCCAACCCCACCAGAATGCCCACCACACCCACCATGGCATAGAGCAGAAATCGAAAGGCCCCTGGCGTATAGGCATTGGCCAAAAACAGCAGCGCTGGCAACGTGCCACCGGCCAGCGCCACCAGCAATTCAATTCGCAAAAAATGTGCGGGCAACTGGCGCTCAAAAAAACGCGATAGCCAGGAGCCCACGCCCATGGCAAACAGGTAGCAGCCGATGACCGTGGAAAACTGCAGAACCGAATCGCCCAGCAGGTACGACGCCAGGGCGCCCGCAGCCAGCTCGTAGACCAGGCCGCAAGCGGCCACCACGAAGACGCTGGCTAAGAGCGTGACTTCAAGTGGCCTGGGAGTGCGCGATGCCCGAAGCGACAAGCGTGAAGGCCTAATGAATAGCGGCGGCAATGATCACGCAAATGCCCAAACTCATGGCGGCCACCACCAGCGCGAGCGCCACGTTTTGCTTCTCGACGATCTCGCCCCACAAATCGTAAGGGGTGATCTTGTCGATGATGACAAAACACAGCCAAAAAACCGCTACGCCAATCAGCGCAAACACCAGCGAGGCGAGCACTGCGCCGGGTTTTAACATTTCAAAGCCCATGAGACTCTCCTAAAAACCAAATATTTGGATGCATCACTTGTGGCCTCCGCCGCCGGAGAAACCACCAAACGAACCGCCTGAACTGCGCGAGCTCGATGACGAACAGTTTTCCACCCTCGGGTCGCAACTGGAGCAGCGGCTGATCAGGGACAACAGTATCAGCAGAATGACCAGGACCACAATGATGGTGCCGATGCCGACGCTGCGGGCGGGACTGAAGGGAGCTGCATCGCTGCGGGTCAGCAATTCCTTCTTGCCCTCCAGGCCAAAGGCCTTTGCCACCACGTCGCTGGCCAGTTGGTCACCACTGGACCACACCAGTTCGCTGTCGCTCTTCTCCATCGACAACAGGCGCTTGCCGTTGACAAAGTCCTTGTTGACGGTCTTTTGGCCGCGACTCACCGGCCAGTAAAACTCGCCGCATACGTAATTGGTCTCGGCCTCGTAACTGTATTTCAGCGAGTAGTTGGTGCCCATGTAGCTGGCGCTGGTCGCCGTGGAGCTGGTCATGGTGGGTGCGCCGGTGGTGGGGCGCACCAGGCTCCAGCCCTCTTCGGAGTCCACCAGAAAACTGAAGCCCCGCTTCTGGTTGTAGAGCAGGTACTCGCTCCAGCCAAA
>DAOQRI010000376.1:0-3599 GCA_035355475.1 Rhodoferax sp.
GCACTCAGGAACGCAGGGCAGCCTCGATCTTGGCGGCCAGCGCGGTCAGAGAGGGAGGTTTGACCATATACCCGGCTACGCCCAGCGGCAGCGCCTCGCCGACCGTAGAGGCGCTGGAGTCCGCACTGAGGAAAATCACCTTCGTATTGCTCAACTGGTTATTGGGCAAAGACCGCAGCTGTTTGACAAAGGCGATTCCGCCAACTGGCTGCATGTGGATGTCGGTCAGGATCAGGTCGGGTTTGAGTTTGACGACTTCTTTCAGCGCACTCGCTCCATCCGTGAAAGCATACAGATCCAGGATGCCTATACGGCGCAATGTATTGAGGATAAAGGTGCTCATCACCGCCTCATCCTCAACAACAACGATTCGGGCCCTTTTGATATCCACGTCAAAACTCCATGTGATGGGAACTGGTCACCGCGGGAGCGCCAGGTAATCGGCGATTTCGCTTTGAAGCATTTCCAGCTTGGGGTCCAATTCAGCAAACACCACCCCGACTGCTACACCATCCTCCGTTTTGCTCATGTGCTCGACCCTTGCCAACTGCTCACACAGTGCGGGCACGCAAAATATTGGCATGCAACCCTTGAGCGAATGGAGCAGTGGATTGGCGGTGCGCGCGTCGCCGTTGGCCAGCGATTGACGAATCTGTGGCAGGTCGCGCTCCAGCAACTCCTGCAGCATGGGCAGCATGCTGCGCATGGCCTCCTCGTCGCCAATTTGTTCCATGGCAAGCGCAACATCCAAATACACCCACGACTGGCCATTGGCGGAAGTCATCGACATCAACTACTCCTGGAATGGACTCAAAATATACAGGAACTCTCGGAAAACCCACCCTGCAAGTGTAGCAACTGCACAGGGGATAATGGCGGCCCATGAATCCGAATTTATCCCTCTTGCAGGCCTATCCATTTGAGCGTCTGCGGCAATTATTTGCACCGGTACAGCCCAATCCCGCTTACTCGCCCATCAGCCTGGGCATTGGTGAGCCCAGGCACGCCACGCCCGAGTTGATCAAACAGGCTTATTGCAAGGCCATCAATGACCCCAAAGGGGGACTGGCGGCCTACCCAGCCACTGCGGGCGTAGCGCAGTTGCGTGAATCCATTGGTCACTGGCTTCAGCGCCGCTATGGCCTTGCACTCAACACCGAAACCCAGATTCTGCCCATCAACGGGTCGCGTGAGGCCCTGTTTGCGTTTGCCCAAACGGTTGTCAACCCGGCCGCGCGGGTGGCGCCGGATTTGCCTGCACTGGTGGTGTGCCCCAATCCGTTTTACCAAATTTACGAGGGTGCGGCGTTTCTGTCCGGTGCACAGCCCTACTTCGTTCCGTCCGACCCAACGCGCAATTTTGCCCAGGATTGGGACAGTGTTCCCGACGACGTGTGGGCGCGCACCCAGCTGCTGTTTGTTTGCTCACCCGGCAACCCCACTGGCGCGGTCATGCCGCTGTCTGAATGGAAGAAACTGTTCGATCTGAGTGACCGCTTTGGTTTTGTGATTGCCTCGGACGAGTGCTACAGCGAGATTTACTTTCGCGAGGAGCCGCCGCTGGGCGGGCTGGAAGCCGCCGCCCAGCTGGGCCGAACAGATTTCAAAAATCTGTTGATTCTGACCAGCCTGTCCAAACGCAGCAATGTGCCCGGCATGCGCAGCGGTTTTTGCGCTGGCGATGCAGCCCTGGTCAAGCAGTTTCTGCTGTACCGCACCTACCACGGCAGCGCCATGAGCACCGTGGTGCAGGCGGCCAGCATTGCCGCCTGGGACGATGAACAGCATGTACGCGACAACCGCGAGCAATACCGCTCCAAGTTCGCCCAGGTCACACCGATGCTGGCCGACGTGGTCGATGTGGCCCTGCCCGATGCCGGGTTTTACCTGTGGGCCAAAGTACAAGGCAGCGACACCGATTTCGCCCGCGACCTGCTCGCTCTTTACAATGTGACCGTTTTGCCCGGAAGCTTTCTGGCCCGCGAAGCGCGCGGCTTCAACCCCGGTGCCAACCGCATCCGCATGGCGCTGGTGGCTGAAACGGCAGAGTGTGTGGAAGCCGCCGAACGCATCGTTCAATTTGTCAAATCCCGAAAGTCCCTATGACACAACAACTCCAGCAAATCATCGACGCCGCGTGGGACAACCGCGCCAACATTTCGGTTCAGTCCTCCACCGTCGAGGTGCGCGAAGCGGTCGAACACGTCATCCACGAACTCGACCGTGGCAATCTGCGGGTCGCCAGCCGTGATGGTGTTGGCCAGTGGACCACCCACCAGTGGATCAAGAAGGCCGTGCTTCTGAGTTTTCGCCTCCGGGACAACGAAGTCATTCAGGCCGGTCAGCTTGGCTTCTATGACAAGGTGCAAACAAAATTCTCTGACCTGACACCCGAAGAAATGCGTGCCACCGGAGCGCGTGTGGTGCCGCCTGCCGTTGCGCGGCGCGGCAGCTTTGTGGGCAAGGGCGTGATCATGATGCCCAGCTTCGTCAACATTGGTGCCTATGTGGACGAAGGCACCATGGTGGACACCTGGGCCGCCGTGGGCTCCTGCGCACAAATCGGCAAAAACGTACACCTGTCGGGTGGCGTCGGCATTGGCGGCGTGCTCGAACCCATGCAGGCCAACCCCACCATCATCGAGGATAACTGCTTCATCGGTGCACGCTCCGAGGTGGTTGAGGGCGTCATCGTGGAAGAAAACTCCGTCATTTCCATGGGTGTCTACATTGGTCAAAGTACACCCATCTATGACCGCGCTACCGGCCAGGTCAGCTACGGCCGCATCCCTTCGGGTTCGGTGGTCATCAGCGGAAGTTTGCCCAAGGACGGTGGCAAGTACAGTCTGTACGCCGTCATCATCGTCAAGCGCGTCGATGCACAGACACGGGCCAAAACCTCGCTCAACGACCTGCTGCGCGACTAAGCTCACTCCAACGTCCAATCGAGGCAGAACTATGGCTACGACCAACGCACCTGGCACCATGGAACGCATTCTTCGCCTGATGGCGGAAAAGAAGGCGTCAGACGTTTACCTGTCGGCCAATTCGCCTGCGCTCATCAAGATCAATGGGCAATGCGTGCCCATCAACAACCAGTCGCTGCCGTTTGATGCGCCCAAAAACCTGCTGGCTGAAATCCTGTCGCCCGAGCGCATGGCCGAATTGGAAGCCGAAGGCGAGTTGAACATGGGTTTCCCGATTCCGGGACTGGGCCGTTTTCGTGTGAGCGCCATGCGTCAGCGGGGCAGCGTGGCAGCCGTGTTCCGCTACATCGCCGTGGATGTGCCGGCGCTTGCAGACCTGTTCTTGCCGCCCATTCTGGGTGACCTGATCATGGAAAAGCGGGGACTGATGCTGATGGTGGGCGCCACCGGTGCAGGCAAAAGCACCACCTTGGCGTCCATGATCGACCACCGCAATGCCACAGCATCCGGCCACATCCTGACCATCGAGGACCCGATTGAATTTTTGTTCAAGAACAAGAAAGCCCTTATCAACCAGCGGGAAGTGGGAACCGATACCAAGTCGCTGGCGGTTGCTCTGAAGAATGCCTTGCGCCAGGCGCCTGACGTGATCTTGATTGGTGAAATCCGTGA
>DAOQRI010000377.1:0-3591 GCA_035355475.1 Rhodoferax sp.
TCCGCCGCCGACCTGGTGTCGAGTTTCAAGCAGGTGGCGGTGGACCAGACCAGCGACCAGCGGCGCAACTTTGACCTGGCCGAAGTCAGCTCCGAGATTCTCAACATGCTGCAGCCCAGTTTGCGCAAATCGGGCTGTGACGTCCAGCGGCATTTGGCGCCCGACCTGACCTGCGATGGCTATCCGGGTCGATTTGGGCAGATTCTGACCAACCTGGTGGTTAACGCCTCGATCCATGCGTTTGAGCCCGGCACGGTGGGTCGCATCACCGTGACCGTTGCGGCCGTCGGTTCCGACCAGGTCGAACTGGTAGTGGCGGACGACGGAATCGGTATGGACGAGGCAGTGCGAGCACGCATTTTCGACCCCTTCTTCACCACCAAGATGGGGCGCGGTGGAACCGGCCTGGGCATGAACATCGTGCACGGCATCGTCACCCGCGTCATGGGCGGGCAGGTCACGGTGCAAAGCGCCCCGGGTGAAGGCAGTTCCATCCGCGTGGTCTTTCCCCGGGTGGCCGGACCGGTTAGATAGCAAGCGGGTCGACATCAATCGCCCAGCGGATCAGCCCCTTGCCCTCGGGGCCTTGCCGTGTGGCGTGCAACACGGCCTGCCAGGCGCCCAGGAATTGTTGCAAGGCCGCGCGTGACGGGCTTTCCACCAGCATTTGCGCCCGCTCGATATTGGCCACCCGCTGGATGGCCATGGGCACCGCCGGATAGAGGGTGATTTGCGAGAGCACAGGCTCCCATTCGGCCCAATGCGCCATATCACTTTGCACCGATGCACTGGCAGCATTCAAAAAGGCCTGCGCCACATCCTGCTCGCGCGCTTCGGCACGCACCAGCGCCTGGGCGGTGAAAGGGGGTAGTCCTGCCTGCGCGCGCTCGGTCAGCTGGGTGCTGGCAAAGCGTGGGTAGTCGTGCTGCTTGAGTGCGGCGTACAAAGGGTGGGCCGGCTGGAAGGTTTGAATCCACACCTCGCTGCGCGCACCCAGGCTGGCGTCGCGGCCTGACCGTCCGGCGGCTTGCATCAGCAAGCTGAACAGGCGCTCGGGCGCACGGAAGTCGCTGGAGAACAGGGCCCCATCCGGGTTGATGGCTGCCACCAGGGTGATGCGGCGAAAGTCGTGGCCTTTTGCAATCATCTGCGTACCCACCAGCACATCCACATCGCCAGCATGCACGGCGGCCAATTGGCTTTGCAGTTCACCTTTGAGGCGTGTGGTGTCAGCATCGATGCGCGCCACGCGAACGGACTCCCCCTGGGGGAACGCGTCACTGATGGTGTTGGGTCTGCGTACATCGGCCAGCAACTCCGCCAAATGTTCCTCCAGTCGCTCGGTACCGCGCCCCATGGGCGCAATGTCCGGGTTGCCGCAGGTCGGGCAGGCGCGAGGTACTCGCTCGGTAAAGCCGCAGTGGTGGCAGCGCAGCGTGCGATCGATCTTGTGGAAAACACGGAACGCGCTGCAGTGCGGGCATTCGCTCTTCCAGCCGCACTCGGCGCAGTGCAATACCGGCGCATAACCGCGGCGGTTCAGGAACACCATGCTTTGCTCGCCGCGCGCCACGCGATCCTTGATGGCTTCGAGCAGGGGAATCGAAAATACCGCATGGCGGGGTTGGTGGTTCATGTCCACCCGCCGCACCAATGGCAGGGCTGCGGAGGCGCCAATGCGGCTGGGCATGTGCAGGCGTAGGTAGCGCCCACCCTCTGCGGCTGGGCGACTGTGGTGCCAGCTTTCCAGCGAGGGCGTAGCAGAGCCCAGCACCACCTTGGCCCCTTCTAGCTTGCCGCGGTACACCGCCATGTCACGGGCGGAATAGCGCGCACCTTCGCCACTTTTGTAGCTGGGGTCGTGCTCCTCATCCACCACAATCAGGCGCAACTGCGGCATGGAGGCAAACACCGCCATGCGGGTGCCCAGCACAATACGCGCCGCGCTGCTGTGGGCCGACAGCCAGCTCTTGAGGCGCTGCGGATTGGTCATGCCACTGTGCAGGGACACGACGGTGTCCGGGCCATAGAGCGGGGTAAAGCGCGCTGAAAACCGCGCCTCCAGCTGCGGGGTCAGGTTGATCTCGGGCACCATCACGAGGGCTTGGGCATGGGGGTCGCGGGCTAGCAGTTCCTGCACTGCGCGCAGGTACACCTCCGTTTTGCCACTGCCTGTGGCACCAAACAGCAAGAAGGGGCCGGGGTTGGCGTCGATCTGCTGAAGGGCATTGGCCTGCTCCGGGCTCAAATCTGGTGCCGCCGCGTCCTTCGCAGCCAGGGCCGTGGAAGCAGCTTCAATGTCGGATGACGTCTTGACGGGCTTACCGCGCTTCAACCGGCGCTGGATCTGCACCGGTGACAGCTCGCGCAATTGCGGCGGCAGCGCAGCCAGCGCCACCTCGCCAATGGAACGCTGGTAATACTGTGATGCAAACGTAACCAATTGTTGCCACGCCGTGCTCAATGGGGAAATGCCGTCCAGCGTGCCTGCTACCGAACGGATTTTCTCGGGATCGAACTCGCCGGTAGCTTGGGCAGAAGCGGCATCCCACACCACGCCCAGTGTGTCGCGCTTGCCCAAGGGCACGCGAACCAAGGTGCCCGGTGTCAGTAGCGACTCACTTCGATAGCTCAGCACAGAACCCAGCGATGCGTGTGCCGGGGTCTGGACCAAAACACAGAGCCAGTGCGTCATGGATAACCAGCAGGCCTAGCTATGGCAGACAAGCCGCAAGGGACGACTTGAACCGAATTATTCATGTGAACTTGCGAAAGTGGCGCTAAGTACTTGATTTGGAATCACTTTATGTCGAATTCAAGGTTTCTGTGGATAACTTTGTTGATATCTGGTCTTCAGAGCCTCCAAAGCCTTAGAAATCAAGGCTTTGACCACATTGCCCAGAAAAAAAGCAAAAGTTGAAATCCTTATAAATCAACAACTTGCAAGCGCTATGGGTTTAATAGCGCTGATTCGTCAAAAAAGTGAGCACCGTTGACCTCAATCACTATTTTTGTGCATAAGTGCAACGGCGCAGTTGAAAATCCGGTCAAAAAAATGCTAGGAAATTCAGGCGCGCATTTTCCGTGAGTGGTTGTGTACCGCTTCCACCAATGCCGCCACATGCTCGGGCGGTGTGTACTGGCTTATGCCATGTCCCAGGTTGAAGATGTGCGTGGGGCCGGTGCCAGAGCCCATGAAGGGCTTACCAAAGCTGTCCAGCACACGGGCCACTTCGGTGGCAATGTGTGCAGGCGGCGCAAACAGCACGTTGGGGTCGATGTTGCCTTGCAGCGCCTTGCCGGGACCGTTCTCTTGTCCACCGACCAGTTCGCGGGCCTTGCCCAGATTGACCGTCCAGTCCAGGCCCAGCACTTCGCAGTCCAACGCGGCCATCTCTTGCAGCCACAGGCCACCACCCTTGGTGAACACGATGCGGGGAATGCGCACCGTGGCACCATTCGCATCTTTCGATGTGGTCTTGAGCTGGGCCAGCACACGCGCGGTGTACGCCAGCGAGAACGACTGGAAGGCGCCATCGGCCAGCACGCCACCCCAGCTGTCAAAAATCATCACGGCCTGGGCACCGGCAT
>DAOQRI010000378.1:0-3576 GCA_035355475.1 Rhodoferax sp.
TCGGCATTGAAAACCCCATGAAGCTGGAGGAACCCTATTGGCGGTTAATGATGGGCATCGCCAAGCACACCGTCAACGGGCGAGCGGCAGCACACGACCTTAGCAAAACCCATCCCAAATACAGCGCCAACCAGACGAACGATTATTTTGACCGCTGGGCAACTGGCCCATCAACCTGTGGAAAGTTCGCCGAGTTCAATCCAACGGCATGCGCAGGATGCAAGCACAAGGGCACCATCAAATCCCCCATCGTGTTGGGTCAAATTCTTGAGTCTACGGGTGAAGTGATGGCACCGCCGTCTGTATCACTGTTAAAGGCCACGCTGCCTGACTGGAACTACAACAAGGAGGGTGTCAAGACAAAGCCGCAAAACACGTCATCTAACGTCGCCGCGTTGGCGCGGAGCTTCGGTTACCAGATCAGATACAACGTTATGTCCAAGCGGACTGAGACAACAATATCCGGCAACGTGGTGCCACGGGATGATTTGGAAAATGCCAACTTGGTATTTTTGGGTGACTCTTGCGTGCGTGCAGGGATGGCTCGGAATGGACTTGCTGATCTAGTTGACGCTATTGCTGGTAGCAATGCATATCACCCGGCGAAAGACTGGATTGACTCCATTCCTTGGGACAACACTTCAAGGATTGCCGATTTTCACAATACGCTGGAGCTAATTGACCCTCAACACAACAACCTGCGCGACAAGTTGTTGGACGCTTTCATGCTGCAGGCCATAGGTGCGCTGGAGTTACCGGGCGGTATAGCTGCTCAAGGAATTCTCGTCGTGGCAGGGTTGCAAGACATTCAAAAGACAAGATATGTCAAGAGTCTGTGCCCAGTGCCCGGTGCAGTGCGTGAAGGGCTTCACTTAGACCCGCTCAATAAGGACTCCGTTCTCCAAGCGACCAATAGCTGGATCAGCGAGCTGGGCGAGTTGGACAGCACGACGAGGAAGTCGGATATTGCGGCACTCAAAGCATTCATCACAAGGGATGAGGACGTTCTGCGTCCCGCCTACGCTCGCAGGGAGAATGTTTACCGCCGCAGGACAGTGTTTATCGGCAGTGTCAATGGCACGGGGTTTTTGGTGGATGAAACCGGCGACCGGCGTTTCTGGACCCTTGCTGTTCGATTCTGCCACCTGCTGCCAGCGGAGGTCATGCAACAGATTTGGGCCGAATATATGGTTCGCTTCAAATCAGGGGCGCGATGGTACTTGGACGCCACGACCAAGGCAGAGCTTTCAGCATCCAATGCTGATCACCGGGCTGTTGACCCCATTCGCGAACGCATCACAACACGCTTTGATTGGCGCGCTATCGATTGGTCATCAGTAGACGTGAAAGTCAATAAGAACCGCCCAGACATTGAATGGCTCACCGCTACTGACGTATGTAATCGCATCGGTCTGGATAGACCGACCAAGTCGGATGCCACCCGGGCGGGCACCATTGTTCGCGAACTAAACAGGGTAACCATACGCAAGAGTAACGGCATTCAGTTGCTCGGCGTGCCTTGCGTGAAGAGGTCAATATGACCCAGAAGCCGCCAATGGTCAAAAATAACAGGGCATCCTTCGCAAAAAAACACTGGTTGCCCTGTGGGTTGCCCTGTGAGGTTGCCCTGTCGCAAACCCGCATGGACAAAGGCTTTCAGGGTTTATGGGGTAACCTTTACTTCCAATACCATAAGAATAGTAGTTGCAGAAAGAGGTGCCTAATAAAGAGGCAGAACGCGCACGCGCAATGCGCACGCAAAGTCTTGGAAAAGATCGCACTGGTTACCCTGTTTTCCACCCGTCCACAGGTGCAGGCATGAAAACCCTGCTCACACCCCGCCAACGTAACAACAGTGTCCGCAACGAAAAGCGACGGGCACGCCGTCTTGCATCACGAACTGCCGTCATCACGGTCTGGTGGAACGGTCAGCCAAACCCCCGGCCTGATTTCTACACACCGCTGTCGCTGGCGCTGGCACTGGGTAAACCGTCCAACCGCTTCGCCCCGGCACTGCGCTGGCTAGGCTGGCGCTGTATCCACCGCTTGGTGCATGGGAGCAAGGCCACCCTATGGCTACCCCCCACCTCGACCATCCAGCCCCGTCCACGAGGCCGTCCTCGCCTGTACGACTTCTAACTGCCGAACTATCATCCAACCGAAAGCCCATCATGACAAACGATCAAACCCACACACCATCCCCAACTGCCACCCAGCTATTCAATGACATGGTCGCGCTCATAGCGTCCGGTCAACAAGATGCCGCGCACAAGCTGGCACAGGACGCCTACGCTCACGCCAGAGCTACCGGTGGGCAACGTGCCGAGCTAGACCTGCGCGAAGACGTGCTGCGCCTCTTGGCACCCAGTTGGAGCGAGCACGCAGCCGAGACCATTGACCAAGACACCGCCGAGGCGTTTAAGCCCCTTGTCGAAGCGTGCAACCTCACTCTGGACCGCCTGATTCATGCCGATACCCAACCCACCCAATGGACCGGGGAAGCTGCCGTGCGTGGTCTTGTTGCAGTCATGGACAGTTTCCAGAAGATGGTCACAGGGACAGCCAGCCGGACAATCTCCCATACCGATGCGGGCTTGGTGCTTCGCCAGATACCGCTGCAACTGGCTGTCACTTTGAGTCGTGCACTGTCGGAAGCTGCACCGGCCATCCTGACGGGCATGAAAGACAAGGACAACGCCCAGTACATCGCATCCAGTATGGCCGCTGACGCCCAGATAACCCTAACCTGCTTGATGCAGGCTCACAGCAAAATGAAATCGGACATCGCGCAAATTCTGGAAATGCAGGAATGGGGCGGACTGGATGCCAAGGGCAGCGACTTGCTCAAATGCGTGGCGTCCACCCTAGGCAGCTTAGGTTGGCTCAACACCATGTCCAAAAAGTTCGCACCGGACAGCAACCCGCAGGGTGACATGATGCTGCAGGAAGTCGATGTGCACTTTGAGCAACTTAAAGCGACGTTACGTGCCTGCGCTGGGTGTTGATTGGCACCAGAAGCATGTCAAGCTGAGTCGTACTTCTATCAAAGTATTATCAGTCCAAGTGCTATTCCGGCCCCCATGTGTCTGGACAGCGAGTGCCTATCGTTTGGGAGAAATAATGAGTGCATTGTCCAAGTTAAAGCTGACCAACAAAATGTCGGCAATGCGACTGCTATCTATCCTGCTCGGTTCCTCAGCCCTTGGATTGCTGGTTGGTTGCACTGATGATCCAATAGAGAAATGTGTTACAGCGCAAGTCAAATTGGCAGCTGAAAGAGCAAAGAAGTTTGAGTCAGAACCACCGCCACCGCCTCAATCGTTTGTGGATAAACTTTATGGCGTCACACCGCCATCCGTTATTCAGCCAGATACTCCCGCCGAAGCTGAAGCACGCGCACGTCTGATGTGTTTAAAAGCAGCGAGCGGCAAAACCTGATTCACAACTGGAAGGCCGCATTCGCACAGAAATACTCACACCAATGTGAGAGCAAAACAATGACTCCAAGAATTTTGATTTCGCTTCTGTTGGCTGTGACTTCATATATTGGTGAGACACAAGCATCTCCATCGGGTT
>DAOQRI010000379.1:0-3565 GCA_035355475.1 Rhodoferax sp.
GACCGCCTCCATTGCATTGCTTGGAGCCCATGTACTTGTAGATTTTGACACTGGCTGGCGACCCAGCAGCCTGAACTCCACCACAGGCAGCCGTTGCCCCGACGATTGCCATCGCGAGATATCTCCACACCGCATGGTCTTTGTAAAGCATTTGTCTGATGGCGAGTAGTGGTCGAAAGGACGGGATCGAGTCTAGCGTTGGACTGACTCATCTTTGACCGGTAGACGTTCAGGGCGTCTGATAAATCTGACGCGCCCATCTCGGTCAACGCACCAACGAAAAGACCTATTTTGGGCCAAGCGGCATCGGCTCTGTTGGTGCGAAAGCGTTTTCCAAATTCGACGGAATTGGTTCCACGGCACTTTCTTCTTGGGGCATAGTGGGTGCAAAGGCGTTTTCCTCAATCTTCACTGCTTCCGTCCATGTGTCCCAGTCAGTATGACCGCCATCGCCTTCAATGACTTCGGGAGTGGGTAATGGGCCAGGAGCCTCCCACTTGTCTTCCCAGCCTTCCCTGAACAAATCCAAGCGGCTTTCCTTTGGCGCAACAGGAATTGGCGCCGGAGGTTCCGGCTCTGGTGTTGCCACCGTCTCTTTAGAGCGTTTGAAAAATTTCTTGAGCATTTCGACGAATTATCTAAGGCAATGCTGAATAAGTCCACGCTCAGAGGGGTTCGAGCGTTACCTTGCGATGAAACAGCAGACCCTGGCGATGGCCGCCGATCAAGGCGCGGGATACGAGCACTACCGCAAGCCCACACGGCGAGAGGAGTTCCTCAAGACCATGAATGCCATCGTGCCGTGGGCGGCACTGCCAGATGCTCATGACTTTATTGTGCAGCCTCTTGCCGGGAAGACTGATTGATGGTTAACCCTTGACGCCCGCCCGCAAGCTACACGCCAGTTGATCCTTCCGGAATCCACTTGATGCCAGCGACGCCCAGATTCTTCTGGCTGATGAACTCAACGAAGGTTGGAAGTAGCATCTCCACATTGACCGCGAAGTTGTCTCGCCATATGGCCTTGACGCGTTCCAGCGCATCTGCATTCCGATGAATGGTGCCGTCCCATTCCACAAGCAGCATGGCAACGTCCTCGTCATCAGCCAGCACACAAAGCAAGGCGTCGTCTGCGTCCGCGTCCAAGGAAGCTTTCAGCGCGGCTTCGTTATCGGCAAGGACCTCGACGTAGAGATCAATGTTCAGCGGCACTCCTCGGAGAAAGGCGCCTTCAAGGGCTGCACTGATTTCACTTTTGTTCATGGGACCAAGTCTAGCGCCAGGCTGGACCCGTCTGGTGGCCTGAAAGGACAGCCCCTTCAACAAAACCTTACCGAACTCTCCATCCCTATGCTGCTTCTCCAGTCCAGAAACACAAAAGCCAATCACTAGAACGGGCTCCTGATTCAATCAGCGCTCTTGAATGAACGCCAGCACGTCCTTGACTGCCAGTTCACGTGCTTTGGTGTTGCTTTCCATCGTGACCCAGAAGTAGCCTGCGCACTGTTTGACGGCCGCGTCGCGTTCCTCTGGAGTATCAATGGACTTCTGGGTGGCACGGTTGAATCCGGGTCCCCAAGTGCCAACGTCGTGCACACCGGACGGCATTATTACGTCAATGGCGCATTTGGCAAAAGTGCCTTCGCGCACCGTTTTCCAGGGTTGGTTCAGTCGGTCGAACACGTGGTAAGCGCCGGAATAGACTTTGTAAATGATCGGTTGACCTTCGGCGGCAAGCAGTTGGGCTTCTTCTACACAGGGTTGAGAGGGCGTCATGTCGTCCTTTTCGCCGAGCAGATACATGACCGGTGAGGGGATCTTGAGCGCAGGATTCTTGAACCGAAAATTACAGCCAGGATATACCGCGATACTGCCGGCCCATTTGACTGCCTCGGACTTCGTAATTGGCTGCTGGTAGTTCGGCCACATGGCGCCAGTCACAGCATTTCCGCCGCGTGACCACCCCATGTGAAAGATGCGGGCGGGATCAATCAACGCATGACTGGTCAAAAACTTCAGTGCATAAATGGCATCCGAAATATTGAAGGTGGTGTTCCAGGTCAGTTGTGCGCCAGTGCTTGCAATCATTGCGGTGTTGCGAGGTGTGAAGCTGTCCACCATGAACACCGCAAACCCGGCGTCGTTCAATGGCTTGGCCCACACGTTGTGCATGCCGCTGGTAATGCCATCACTCCCGTGACTCATTACCATCACAGGGATCTTTCCATCAACTTTTTTTGTTGGCCATAGAAGATAGCCCGTGATCATCTGCTCCGGACCAAGCTGCCCGCGGATCAGCGCCCAGCGATCCGGCGGATTGGAGGCCATGAACTCAATGCGCTCGGTTTGTCCCGCTGTCCAATTTGCAATTTGCCCTACTGGTGCCGCTGGGGTTACAGGCTGTTGCCTGATAGCAGATGCGGTGATTTCCGTCGCGCTGACCTCGATCGGAATTCGCACTGCGCAGTCCCGCACGCGCTGCTTGCCATCCGCCGCGTACATGGTTGCGGGTCCCGATAATGTCTTTCCCTCCAGCCTAAGAATCGCGGTCGTGCGCCACTGGGCCGTGCTGCTCTGTCCGGGAAGCCAACCTCCGACGAGGTCCAGGGTGACCTGCCCGCTCCGCAGCGTGCCGATGCCGCTCTCGCTGAAACGCTTGAGTTCCGTGCGCTCCCACGACACGGAGCTTCCCGAGACGTGAAGTCTTAAAGGCTGCGTCCACGGCCCCTGAGAGGGATTGGTCAATAGCGCCCCGCATTCCAGGGTGCCTTCGTAGCTGCCGTCAAGAATCTGTGCGTGGGCGACGCCGACCCATTGGAGCGCCATGGTGACTGTACAAGCCAATGTTCGGAAAAAATGCATTGCAGTCATGGCGTGCAAAAGTTGGGAGCGCAAATAATAGCAAGTGCCGTCGATCGCATTAAATTGGTTTGCAATGAAGTGGCACCAGCGTTCATACAACGCGCCGGAGCGTTGTTTAACATGGTGTTCCGAATCCTACTGAACTTCACCGCCGACAATACCTGCAGGCCCACTGCCCCGATGCGAAGGCCACAATCGCAACCGAGGCAACGCTTGAAGTGGCGCCTAAGGTTCAACGCAAGCGTGTTGCGACCGTGAAGGCAGACGCTGGAAAGCCTGATGTAGCGCCCAAAGCCAAACGCAAGCCGGTTGCGAAAGCGAAGGTTGAAATCGCGCCTCAGGGCAAAGTGGGAGCAGCCCCCAAAGCCAAGCGAAAGCCCGCCTCACCCAGTAGGGCTGGCAAGCTGAAGTTGGCCTGAAAGCTCGGCACGAAGTCTGCCAACCTGGACGACCCCCCACCGAACCCCACCCGAACTCGCCTGCCCTATGCCGAGCCTTGCCTGAACGGCAAGACCTTAGAAACACAAAAACCCATCACTAGGGCGGGCTTCTGAGGACGCTTATGCATTTGGAGCAGGATAAGAGGTTCGAACTCTCTTCCGTCCTCCACCGAACCCCACCCGAACCCGCCCCACCCAATGACCCGATGCGCAAAGCAAAAAGCCCGCTACGGTGACATAGCGGGCTCTTCTTATCTGGTGGC
>DAOQRI010000380.1:0-3557 GCA_035355475.1 Rhodoferax sp.
CTGCCAAGAAGGGCGTGGCGGAGGCGTTTCCATCCAAAGCGCAGATGAAGAAGGATGCTGACAAGGCGGCCGGGGTCAAGGCGCCAGCGCGCAAGGCCGCACCCGCAAAATCCGCACCTGCCAAGAAAGCCGCGCCCGCCAAAAAGGTAGCGGCAAAGCCGGCGAAGACGGTGGTCGTCAAGGCTGTAGCCAAGTCGGTTGCCAAATCGGCTGCGAAGTCACCTGCCAAGCCTGCGGCGAAGAAGACAAGCGTCCGCAAAGCCTGATACACCGGTGCGGCTTCTGATCGTCGCCGTGGGGCAACGCGTCCCCGATTGGGCGCAAACCGCCTGGGACGACTACGCCAAGCGCTTTCCACACGAACTCAAGGTCGAACTCAAGGCCGTCAAGACGGAGCCGCGAGGCTCCAAAACGCTCGACACGCTGTATGCGGCCGAGCGGGCCCGCATCGAGGCTGCTATTCCCAAGGGAACCCGCATTGTGGCGCTCGACGAGCGCGGCACCACGGTGACTACCATGGCCCTGGCAGCCAAGCTCAAGGTTTGGCAGTTGAGTGGTGACGATGTAGCGCTGGTCATTGGCGGGCCAGACGGCCTGGAACCCGCGTTTCGCCAGGCCGCACACGAGCGCATCCGCCTGTCGGACCTGACCTTGCCACATGCTTTTGCGCGGGTGTTGCTGATCGAGCAGCTCTACAGGGCATGGTCGGTCAATGCAAACCATCCCTACCATCGTGAGTGAAGATATGACCGTCTCGCCAGATTTCATATACCTCGCGTCGCAAAGCCCCCGGCGCAGCCAGCTGCTGGACCAGCTGGGCGTGCGCCATCAGTTGCTGCTGGCCGATGCGGATGAAGACGCCGAAGCGCTGGAAGTGCAGCTTCGCAACGAGGCACCCAAGACCTATGTGCAACGCGTTACGGGCCTGAAGCTGGAGGCAGCCCTGCAGCGTATGGCGAGGCGCAAGCTGCCGGCCGCGCCGGTGCTGTGTGCAGATACCACCGTGGCGCTGGGGCGCACCATCTTTGGCAAGCCCGAGGATGCAGAGGATGCCAAGCGCATGTTGCGCGCGCTGGCCAACCGGCCCCACCGGGTGATGACGGCTGTTGCCGTGGGCTGGGAGCACGGCCAAGCGCATGCATGCAGCGAATCCTGGGTTACCTTTGGTGACCTGAGCGAGGCCGACATCGCCGCCTACGTTGCCACCGGTGAGCCCATGGGCAAGGCAGGCGCCTATGCGGTCCAGGGCGTGGCCGCAGCACATATTGCGCATGTGAGTGGTTCATACTCGGGCATCATGGGTCTGCCACTGTTTGAAACGGCGAAAGCCCTGCGGTCTTTGGGCGTAAGGTTTTAAGATGATTCACCGGGAATAGCCACCATGCAACAGGATATTTTGATCAACTGGTCGCCTCAGGAAGCGCGCGTCGCGATCATGGAAAACGGTGCGATCCAGGAGCTGCACGTGGAGCGGGCGCTGGAGCGCGGGTTGGTCGGCAATGTCTATCTGGGCAAGGTGGCCAGGGTTCTGCCGGGCATGCAGTCGGCGTTTATCGATATTGGTTTGGAGCGAGCGGCTTTCCTGCATGTGGCCGACGTCTGGCAGCGCCAAGCCGACGGCGAAGCGCCATTCGCTGCAAAAGCGACCGCACCGGTAACGCCGATCGAGAAGAAGGTATTTGAGGGTCAGTCGCTGATGGTGCAGGTCATCAAGGAGCCTATTGGTACCAAAGGCGCGCGCCTGTCCACCCAGATCAGCATTGCCGGGCGCTTGCTGGTGTTCTTGCCGCAGGACGACCATATCGGCGTGTCGCAGAAGATTCCCAGTGGCCAGCGCGACGAATTGCGTGCGCGCCTGCAACACCTGGCGGGCACCCAGGGTGGCGGGTTTATTTTGCGAACCAATGGCGAAGACGCCAGTGACGCGGAGCTGGCGGACGACATCGGCTACCTGCGCAAGGCCTGGGCGCGCATCAAGGACGCGTCCACCCGCTTGCCTCCCCAGTCGGTGTTACACCAGGATTTGAGCTTGCTGCAGCGCGTGTTGCGCGATATGGTGAGCGAGTCCACCCAGACCATTCGCGTGGACTCCCGGGAGCAGTATGAGGCGCTAAAGGCCTTTGGCGCCGAGTTTATGCCGATGGCCGCGGAAAAAATGCAGCACTACAAGGGTGAGCGGCCGATATTCGATCTGTTCTCCATTGAGGAAGAAATTGCCAAGGCACTGGGGCGCCGGGTGGAATTGAAGTCGGGCGGGTACCTGATCGTGGACCAGACCGAGGCACTGACCACGTTTGACGTCAACACCGGTGGCTTTGTCGGTGCCCGCAATTTTGACGACACGATCTTCAAGACCAACCTGGAAGCAGCGCAGGCTATTGCCCGACAATTGCGCCTGCGCAACCTGGGTGGCATCATCATTGTGGATTTCATCGACATGGTGCGCGAGGACCACCGTGACGCCGTGCTGGCCGAGTTTCGCAAGCAACTGGCCCGGGACCGGGTCAAGACCATGGCCGGAGGCTTCTCGCAATTGGGGCTGGTGGAAATGACGCGCAAGCGCACCCGTGAATCCCTGGCCCACATGCTGTGCGAACCCTGCCCGACCTGTGAGGGAAAAGGCATTGTGAAAACGCCCCGCAGTGTGGCCTATGACATCTTCCGCGAAATTCTGCGCGAAGCCCGCCAGTTCAACCCGCGCGAGTTCCGCGTGGTGGCGTCACCCAAGGTGATTGAGCTGTTTCTGGACGAAGAAAGCCAGCACCTGGCCGGTTTGAGCGAGTTCATTGGCAAGCCGGTGTCGCTGCAGAGTGAAGCCGCGATGGGGCAGGAACAATACGACATTGTTCTCTTGTAACGGCGGCCTGATGCGCCCGTTGAAATCACCGTGATGTCCACCGTACAAAGCCGCTCGCCGGTTCCCATTCTCACGTTTCACCAGATAGCGCCAGAGCCACAGCAGGGTACAGGCTATCGCAGTCTGAGTGTTGCACCAGAGCATTTTGCGCGGCAGATGGCGCTCCTCAAATCCCTGGGCTTTCTGGGCCTGTCCATGACCGCATTGCAGCCGTATCTGCGTGGCGAGCGCAGTGGCAAGGTCGTGGGCATCACGTTTGACGACGGTTACCTGAACAACCTGGACCACGCGTTGCCGGTGCTGCAGCAGTTGGGGTTTTCGTCCACGTGCTATGGCATCAGTGCCATGCTGGGACAAACCAATAGCTGGGACCGGCACAACAAGGTGCCGCCCACTGAGCTGATGACACCCAGCCAGCTGCGCCAATGGGTAGCCGGTGGTCAGGAGGTGGGGGCGCACACCCGCCACCATGTGCGCTTGACCGAGGTGGATGCCGCCACGGCACGGGACGAAATTGCGCTGTGTAAGACCGAACTGGAGCAGCTCACCGGGGCAGCTGTCAACCACTTTTGCTATCCCTACGGTCTTTACACACCCGAACATGTGGTCATGGTGGGCGAAGCCGGTTACGCCACGGCGACGACGACCCAGCGCAGCCGGTGCCTGACCGGTGACAACCTGCTGGAATTGCCGCGCGTGC
>DAOQRI010000381.1:0-3550 GCA_035355475.1 Rhodoferax sp.
GCACCATGGCATTTGGAATGCAGGAAGCCACCAGCGACGATGACACCGAGGTCATGAACGAAATCAACGTCACTCCTCTGGTGGACGTGATGCTGGTGTTGCTGATCATCTTCATCATCACCGTGCCGGTGATGAAACACGCGATCAAGGTCGAGCTGCCCAGCGCAACAGCGCAACGGCAAAGCGCCAAGCCCGAAACGATTGCACTCAGCGTGGACGCACAGGGCGCCTATTTCTGGAACCAGAACCCCGTCAGTGTGCAAGCACTGGGTCAGTTGCTGGAGGTAGAAGCGGCGAAAGAACCACAACCGGAACTCCACATCCGGGGCGACAAGGCCGTTCGATATGAATTTGTGGTGCAGGCCATGGCGCAGGCGCGCCTTGCCGGATTGCACAAAATTGGCTTCGTAACTGAGCCCAAAAATTAGTCGCTAGTAGACGTGTCTTTCCATCGCTACCTGGGCGCCGGGCGAGGCTTCGTAGCAGGTCCCATGTCAGACATCACGGTCTCCACGACCGGCATCTCCCGACCAACGGTCCAGGCCACCTTGCGGTAGCCGCTCCCCCCCAGGGATTCATCCACCACCGTGATTCCGCAGTCGTGCAGGTAGTTCAGAACCCAGTTCGCATTGTTGGCACCGACATGCGTGGTTGTGAACATTTGCGGAAACATGTTTCCACCGCCATACACGAACGCGTGGCAACGACCTGGTGGAATTGCCACGTCAATCAGCAGATCGAACATTTCCTGCATGGCCACCTCGCCATACGCCGTGTTGTGCGCATTCGCGGCGGTAGGTCGCCCCACATGGACGATGTGACTCATGACACCCACGGTCCGACGGGGATCGGTCAATATGACGCTCACACACGACCCCAACAGGGTCTTGAGCTGGTCCCCGGCACGCCCCAAAACCACATGGCCGGGCATTAGCTCGATGGCAGCCGCGTTGTACCCCGAATTGACGGGTGGTGTTTTGCGGCGTTCGATAAACATGGTCGTGCGCTCAAGACGCGTTTACATAGCGGGTCAACCGGCTGATCAATTTTTCAGCCGACTCTGTGTCCAGCAAAAAGGCCAGATAACCCTGTGCCCGCTGTGAACTCAGCTCAAAATCAATCATCAGGGCCAGCACAGGAGCCGCCGCCTCACTGGCGGCGTGGCCGACCGGCTGCACAAAAATATCTTCCGGATCGACCACGCTGACCTCTGGCAGCGAACCTTCCAGTCGCATCGTCAACGAAGACGCAAGTTCGGACATCACCGCATTGAGAATGATGTTCCCCAGCTCTGACAGCGCATCGATGGTCACCTCCGCCACTTGATCCTGGGGCAAGTCATTGCCCACCATCATGCGCACCAGTGATTCGCTATTTTCCTGTGCAAACATAAGGATAGCGTCGGTCGTGAATTCGCCCGAATAGGTCTGGCGAATGGCGTAAACCGACCCTGCACCGCGATCCACATGGCGCGTTCTCGCACGGTGCTGACTCGTCAACTCAACCACTGGCACGGACAGCGGCACCTGTTCGCCGACCATTTGGTACAGCGCATCAGCCGCTCTTCCGACGCCGATATTGAATATCTCCGTCAGCGCATCCTGCTCGAGTTCGCTGAGTTCAATCATGTTGCTCCAGCATGTAGTCCAGGGCAAGCTGCAACGACGCTTCCGTAGCAGGTTTGGCCACGAAACGGACCTGCAGAGACTCCGCGGCCTTTCGGCTGCCCTCCTGGATGTTGGCCGTGAGCATGACGATGCGAATCTCCGGGTTTCGCACCAGCATCAACTGCGCCGTCTCGAAGCCGCTCATTCCCGGCATATTCACATCCATGGTGGCGAAATCGGGTGGCTCCTGGGCGGCCATCACGATGGCTTCGTCGCCCGAACCTGCCTCCTGAATCGTCCAGCGGGGGCAATGCGCACTAAAAAAGGCGCGTATGCGCATGCGGGAGACCTTGCTGTCGTCGACGATCAGCAACTTGCGAGGCAATTGCAATTCTTCTTGGGTCATGCCTGCACGCCCTCAATTACCCAATACTGCGACAGCGGCCCTTGCAATCTGCGCGTCTTCGCTGGACTTGACACCACTAACACCGACAGCACCCAGACACTGACCATCCTTGAGGATGGGTACGCCGCCTTCCAGCATGCTGTCCAGATCCGGTGCACTAAGGAACGAGGCACGCCCGCCATTGATCATGTCCTCATACACCTTGCTCTCGCGCCGCCCAATGGCCGAAGTTCTGGCCTTGCCGGGCGCAATGTGGGCCGAAATAGGTGCGGCTCCATCCAGGCGCTGGAACCACAGCAGGTGGCCCCCGTCATCCACAATGGCGATGCTGACGGCCCAGTTGTTCTTAAGTGCCTCGGCCTCGGCCGCTGCGGCCATTGCTTTGACATCCGAAAATTCGAGAACTGACTTGGATTTCATGGTGAAAGTTGCTCCGTGTTGTTGTAACTGGTAAGCATAACCCCCTCGTACGCACCCGCCATCCCTTTCGTTCGCATTTTCTTGGGCACAACATACTTACAGAAATTGTGGGCAATCCAGCTTAATATTCGAGGCTGTCGGGTTGAGAAACCCTAGAATCCCCCCATCTGCAACGTGCAGACACTGAAGGAGTTTTCCATATGAGCGACCGCATCACCACTTTGGACCTTAACCAGGGCTATGTTGCCTCTGGCGCAGAACGCAACAAGGTCTTGCGCAACACATACTGGCTCTTGGCGTTAAGCCTAATTCCAACTGTATTGGGTGCTTGGATTGGCGTGGCCACTGGCATCACCCAGTCACTGGGCGGTGGCTTGGGGCTGATCCTGTTTCTGGGCGGCGCCTTTGGATTCATATACGCCATTGAGAAAACCAAGAATTCTGCGACCGGCGTTCCGGTGTTGTTGGCTTTCACATTCTTCATGGGTTTGATGCTCTCACGCATGATCGCCATGGTGTTGGGTTTCAAGAATGGACCGGATCTGATCATGACAGCCTTTGGCGGCACCGCTGGCGTTTTCTTCGTCATGGCCAGCCTTTCCAGCGTGATCAAGCGCGACCTCTCGGGCATGGGCAAATGGTTGTTTGTCGGTGCGTTGGCCATCATGGTCGGCGGCATCATCAACGTGTTCGTGGGTTCTACGGCGGGCATGATGGCAATCTCGGTGCTGGCTATTGGCGTGTTCAGTGCTTACATGCTGTACGACCTTAAACAGATCGTTGACGGCGGTGAAACCAACTACATCAGCGCCACGCTGGCCATCTACCTGGACCTGTACAACATCTTCCAGAACCTGCTGGCCTTGCTGGGCATCGCCGGCGGCGAGCGCGACTGATCGGTCGCTCCGCATCGACCACCCATCGGGGCCCCACGGGGCCCCGATGTCGTTTCAGGCCCGATCGAACACCGCCATGCTCTCCACGTGGGCCGTGTGCGGGAACATGTTGACCACGCCCGCGGCGGTGCAGCGGTAGCCCGCCTGGTGCACCAGCAGGCCGGCGTCGCGCGCCAGCGTGGCCGGGTTGCAGCTCACGTAGACGATGCGCCGCGGCGGCG
>DAOQRI010000382.1:0-3543 GCA_035355475.1 Rhodoferax sp.
CCTTGGCTTCCAGCCGGGTGGCGATGTCGGCCGTGCTGGAAGTGTCCAGCGCAATCAACTGCGCCAGCGTCACCTGGTCCACGCCTGGCGTCTCGTGCAGGGTGCGCAAAATGGCGTACTGGATGGGCGTGACGTGGCGGCCATGCACTTCGTGGAACTTGGACACCGCGATTTGCTGGGCGCGGCGAATCAGGTGGCCGGGCTCGTCATGGAGCCTGAAGTTAGGCGGGTTGTTGGCTGCTGGAGTCATGAACAGATTTTGCCCGAACGGGTTTTCAGGGCAGCACAGTGCCCATCGGTCTGTTCAATAGCGCAACTGTCCTGCAGAGTCCAGAATCGCCAGTTCCACATAGGAAGAGCCGATGTGGTTTGCCGGCGAATAGTGGGACACGAACTTGCCAAAGCTGATGTCGCCGCCGGTTTCCAGCCCCTTGATGAAACTCTCTGTGCTCAGGTTTTTGCCGCCGCGCCGCAAGCCTTCCACCAACAGTTTGGCGTGGATAAAGCCCTCGAACTGCGAACTGGATGGTTGAGCTTGGGGATCCTTGGCCTTGAGCAGGCGCAGATATTCCTGCACCACCGCGACCGAGCCATTGCGCAGGGACGGCATGATCTGCGCCAGCACAATGCCACGGGCGGCCGCACCCAATTCGCGGTTCAGCACGTCGGTGCTGACCACCGAAAAGCCATAGACCACGGGCCGGGCGGTGGTGGCGTTCAGCGCCTTGACGAATGCCGTGAAAGTCAGCCCCGCCGTCCCCAGGACAACAGCCTGCGGTTGGGCCTTCAGAATGGCGGCGGCAGCGGCGTCGAAGTCAGGCTGCTTGGGGTCGATCTTGACGAAGGTCGGGATCACCAGTTGGCGCGCGTCGGCCGCCCGTTTGATCTCCCCCATCAGCGCATTGCCAAAGCCATCGTCCTGGTAGACGACTGCCACCTGTGTGATGCCCAACTGCAACTGCTGTTGCACGATGCGTTGCGCCTCTGCTGCATAACTGGCGCGCACATTGAATAGGTAGCGGTTGAAGTTG
Source organism: Rhodoferax sp. (assembly GCA_035355475.1). Taxonomy (GTDB): domain Bacteria; phylum Pseudomonadota; class Gammaproteobacteria; order Burkholderiales; family Burkholderiaceae_C; genus Allorhodoferax. The sequence continues at coordinate 1,032 of DAOQRI010000382.1, forward strand.
TCCCGGAAAGTGGCGGCCCCGGTGACCGGGCCAAAAGTGACGGTTTTGTTCTCGCTCAGCAGCGGCAAAACCGCCGCCGTGTTGGCCGTGCCGGTGCTGTTGTAGAGCAGGAATACCTTGTCCTCCAGCACCAGTTTACGGGTGTTGTCCACCGTGCGCTTCACATCAAAGCCATCGTCCAGCGGCTTGTAGACAATTTTGCGGCCATGCACGCCGCCCCCAGCATTGACGGCATTGAAATACAGGCCGGAGCCCACGGTGTATTCGGTGGTCTGCGGGCCCAGCGGACCGCTCAACACGGCCGACGAACCGATCAATATTTCAGTATCCGTAACGCCAGAGTCCCCGGCCAGCAGCGGCGTGCTGCAGCCCAGGCCGATGGCGAAGAGAAGTGTCGTGATGGTGTGGTGCATGCGGTTGTCCCCGGTAGACGTGACTGTACCGGGCTGGTTTTTGATTGAGCTAAATTATGGTTATAAAACATAATTACCTCAAGCGAAAATCACGGCGCTTTGGTCGGTGTTTACCCTAGCGCATGTACCGCGGGTAGACCGCGGGTCGACCGCGTCGTTGCTAGACGTCCTCACCCAGGCCAATGGGTGCCGGTGCGCGCGTCACGATGCGGGTGAACAGCTGGTCGTACACCGGGTCACGCGGGTACTGGCCGGTCAGCGGATCGCAGTTGGTTTCGAACGCGGCATCCAGCTCGACCCAGTCTGCTGCACCCAGCACCTTCATTGCGGCGGGCAGAATGACGGTCTCCTCCAGCCGCATATGCTCCAGGTAAAACGCCAGGTAGCGCTTGGCCGCGGTTTCAAAGGCTGCCCGGCGCGGCTCGCCAATCAGCTCCCAGGCCATCAGCAGGTGCTGCAGCTCCCGCACATTGGCCTCGCCCCGGTGGTGGTCCTTGTCCAGCCGGGCAATCAGCTCCGCGGTCTCGGGCACCAGGGCCGCAACCCGGGGAAACAGCAACTCCGACTCCTTGGGGTGGTGCAGGCGTTCGGGAAACTCGTCGATGTAGAACAGCATGGCGCCCAGCACATCGAAAAAGCTCTGCGGGTCCTTGCCCGGGCCCCGGTCCACCATCATGCCCATGGACCGCAACATGGCGGCCAGGGTGGAGTGTTCGTCGCGGATGATGCGGATGCTGCTGGGTTCCATGAAAGTTCTCCTGTTGAATAAGTGGATTCTGACAGCGCGCGCTCAGTGGCCAAAATCCAGCGGCAGGCCGACATAATTTTCGGCAATGGTGCGCGAGCCGGCTTCGCTGTGGATCAAATAGTCCAGCTCGGCTTGCTGGAATTTCGCAACGATGGCGCCGTCGTCCGGAAAGCGGTGCATCAGCTGGGTGAACCACCACGAGAAGCGCTCACCCTTCCAGATGCGCTTGAGGCACTTCTCGGAGTAACTGTCGATGCCGGCCTCGCTCTTGTCCTGGTAGAACTCGATGATGCCGTTGGACAAATACTTGACGTCGGTGGCCGCCAGGTTCAGCCCCTTGGCACCGGTGGGCGGCACGATGTGGCCGGCGTCGCCCGCCAGGAACATGCGGCCAAAGCGCATGGGCTCGGTGATGAAACTACGCAGCGGCGCAATGCTCTTTTCGATCGAGGACCCGGTGATGAGTTTGTCGCGTCCCTCCTGGTCCAGGCGCAGCTTCAGTTCCTGCCAGAAGGCTGCGTCGGTCCATTCTTCGACGCGGTCGGTCAGCGGCACCTGCAGGTAATAGCGGCTGCGCGTCTTGCTGCGCTGCGAGCACAGCGCAAAGCCGCGCGGGCTGTTGACGTAGATGAGTTCGTCGTGCACCGGCGGTGTGTCCGACAGCAGGCCCAGCCAGCCAAAAGGATAGACTTTCTCGAATTCCTTGATGGCGTTGCGCGGCGCGCTGGCACGGCAGACGCCGTGGAAGCCATCGCAACCGGCGATGAAATCGCATTCGATCTGGAACTGCTTACCGTCCTTCTCGTAGGTGACGCGGGGATGCTTGGTATCAAAGTCGTGGATTGCCACATGTTGCGCCTCGTACACCGTGGGCAGACCGGCCGCCGTGCGGGCATCCATCAGGTCGTGGGTCAACTCGGTCTGGCCATAGACCATGACGTTTTTGCCACCGGTGAGCTTGTTCATGTCGATGCGGTGGCGCTGGCCGTCAAACAGCATCTCAAAGCCGCCGTGCACCAGACCCTCGCGGTGCATGCGGGCACCGACACCGGCCTCGTCCAGCAGGTCGATGCAAACCTGCTCCAGAATGCCGGCGCGGATGCGCGTGAGCACATAGTCGCCGGTCTGGCGCTCCAGAATGATGGTGTCAATGCCGGCCTTGTGCAGCAGTTGACCGAGAAGAAGACCGGATGGACCGGCACCGATGATGGCGACTTGGGTACGCATGAAAATGTGCTCCTGTTTGTTATGCCACAAGCTTAGAACTATGCCGCCCGGTTGGGTAGAGCACGCCGAATTGATTGTGCGATGATTGCACCAATTGCGCGATGATCGCGCAGTCATTGGAGTA
>DAOQRI010000383.1:0-3533 GCA_035355475.1 Rhodoferax sp.
CACCGGCATTTCAATGGCCTCGCCATGGCGCAGCGCCTTCACATGCTGCATCATCAGCGGCCAGTCAAAGGCATCCGGGTGGTCGTAATTCGTTTTGTGCCGCTCATCGGGCGCAATGTGGGTTTGGTCCAGGTAGTAATCGTCTTGCATCACTACCGCAGCCATTTCGGGCCCAATGGACGCCAGCACCTGGCGCGTGACCGTGGACTTGCCGCTCCCACTGCCGCCTGCGACACCGATCACAAAGGGTTTGTTGCTGCTGTTGTTTGAGGGGGTCATGCGAACTCCGTAGCCATGCGTGTTTGTAACATCTGGGCGGGTATTTTGGGGTCATCAGGGTCAGTGACCAGCGTGAAAACCCAATCATCGCCCAGTCCCGTCACTACAGCCTGCGCGGCGATTCCCTCAACCTTGGGTGCGCCCGCCAAGTGGCGCAGGTGGCGCAACTGCCCGTCCGGAGCAACGATGCCGATTGCCGAGCCTACGCAGGCGCCGTCGCGGTAGCTGTCGTCGGTGCTTTCGGCCACTGCACTAAAGGCCCAGGCACCGCCCTGCAAAGCGGTGCCATCTGTCCAGCTCAGGGGCACACCACCGACATCACCCAACGCCATCAGCTGCACGCTCTTGGCACTGGGCGGCTTGGGCTGCAGGCCTGCCAGCCAAGGCGCGATCAGGTTCCAGTCAAAGCGGATACAGGCGCTGCGCGCATCGCCCTTGTTGCCACGGTGCAGCAGGAGCAAGTCGCCGCTGAGCATGAACGCACCTTCAATATTCAGGTCGTCAAAGCGTTTGCGCAGCGGTGCGTACAGCGGTGCCAGGTCCACGCCGGCCATGCGGCCAGTGGGCACGCCTTGCACATCCAGCCCCACCAGCACACCGGTTTCGCGCTGGGGCTTTGATCCCGAGCCCAGCGCGAGCAGAGCACCGGCCGGGCAGCCCGGCAAGGGCGGCAGTTGGGCCAGTGTTTCCAGATCAGGCTTGGCCTTTTTGCGTTTGCCTTTGTCGTGTGGCAATACGCCCTCCAGCAGGCGCACCAGTGTGCCAGGGGCCAGGTCGTCATCCGTTGGGCGAGGGGTTGGATGCTCTTCAAACACGCCAAGGTGCAATTCGTCGTCAGCCACTACATACAGCCGCTGGCGCACGCGTACCAGACCACTCGCCGCGCTCAAGTACGGCTGGCCGCGGGGGTGCTGAGTGGGATCAAGCGCAAGAGTGCGTACGAAATCCGGTGAGATCAGATCCTGCAATGGGGGCGTATGGGGCATGGGGTTCCAGAGCGTTGACCCGGATGTAGGGCGGGCAGTCCCGTAGCACTTGATTATGTTTCACTGACCTGGCTTCAAGTCCGGCGTCGTTTGCATTGGAAATCGGTGTCGCTGCACTCTGGGTCCGTCGCGAATCTGAGTGACTGAAATGTTAAGTAAAAGGTCCTTCAGCCCTTGTGGATAATTTGTACGCAGCTATCAAAGAGATAGCGTATTGAACGCGGGGGACAGGCAGGCGAAGTCGGAGGTGACGCCAGAAGATTCTCCATTGCATGTGCTGCCTACAACAATTCGAGTATCATTGAAGTATGGAATCAACAGCCGTCATCAAAGCGCTCGCCGCTCTCGCCCAGTCGTCCCGGCTGGAAGTCTTTCGCTCACTCGTGGTGGCAGGGGAGGCCGGGTTGACCCCTGGTGCGCTGTCCGAGAGTCTGGGCGTGGCGCCCAACACGTTGTCGTTCCACCTGAAAGAACTGGTGCATGCCGATCTGGTGACACAGGAGCGCGTGGGGCGCAACCTGGTCTACCGCGCCCAATACGACCGCATGAACGCCGTTCTGGCGTATCTCACCCAAAACTGCTGCCAGGGCCAGGCCTGCCTGACCGAAGCATCTACCCAGTGCAAATGCTGAAACCAAATTGAAACTGAAAAGGAAAACACCATGAAACGCTTCCATGTTCACATCCACGTTGAAGACCTGCAGGCCAGCATCAACTTTTATCAGCGCCTGTTTGCGGCCGAGCCCACCCGCATCGAGGCCGACTACGCCAAGTGGATGCTGGAGGACCCCCGGGTCAACTTTGCCATTTCCACCCGTGGCAGCAAGCCCGGGCTGGACCACCTGGGTTTCCAGACCGATACCACCGAAGAACTGGCTGAATTGAAAGCACAGGCGCAGGGCGCCGAGATGGCGCTGCTGGACGAAGGCGAAACCACCTGCTGTTATGCCAAGAGCGAGAAGCACTGGATCACCGACCCGCAGGGCATTGCTTGGGAGCACTTCCACACGCTGGGCAATATCCCCGTGTTCAACGAAGGCGAGATGCTGACCGCGCCCGGTGCTTGCTGTGCGCCCGCGCCAGCGGCGGCTGTGGCCAAATCGGGCTGTTGCACCCCTGCGCCCCATGCGCAAAGCGGCTGCTGTGGCGGCGGTGCCAAGTCATCCTGCTGCTAAAGGATTGATCTATGACCAGCCAAGCCAAGCCCTTGAACGTCCTGTTTCTCTGCACCCACAATTCGGCGCGCAGCATTCTGGCCGAGGCGCTGCTCAACGCCATGGGCAACGGCCGCTTCAAGGCCTACTCCGCTGGCAGCAGCCCGCGCGACAACCAGCGGCCCAATCCATTGGGGTTGCAGGTGCTGCAGGGCGCTGGCATTTCCATTGAAGGCTTGCACAGCAAGAGCTGGGATGTCTTTGCCACACCCGATGCCCCCGCGATGGACCTGATCATCACCGTGTGCGACAACGCCGCCGGTGAGGTCTGCCCCATCTGGCCCGGCCACCCGGCCACCGCACACTGGAGCTACGCCGATCCGTCGGAAGGCAACGGTGGCGACACGCAAAAGCTCGAAGCCTTTCGCAAGACCCTGCTCGCCATCAAGCGCCGTCTGGAGCTGTTTTGCAGCCTGCCCAACGAGAAGCTGGGTGCGACATCGCTGCAATCCAGCGCACGCCAATTGGCAAATACCTGAGTACTCCAACCATGAGCGTCCAATGTGAAGTAACCGCGAAGCAGGCGGCCGGTGCACCCATGAGCGTGTTTGAGCGCTACCTGACGGTGTGGGTTTTCTTGTGCATCGTGGTGGGTATTGCGCTGGGACAGTGGTTGCCCGGTGTGTTCCAGGCGGTTGGCCAGATGGAGATTGCCAAAGTCAACCTGCCGGTGGGCGTGTTGATCTGGGTGATGATCATCCCCATGCTGGTGAAGGTGGACTTTGGTGCCCTGGGCGAAGTGCGCAAGCACATCAAGGGCATCGGCGTCACACTGTTTGTCAACTGGCTGGTCAAGCCGTTTTCGATGGCGCTGCTAGGCTGGATTTTTATCCGCCACTGGTTTGCACCGATGCTGCCGCCCGACCAGTTGGACAGCTACATTGCCGGACTGATTTTGCTGGCTGCTGCACCCTGCACAGCCATGGTGTTTGTGTGGAGCCGCCTGACCGGTGGTGATCCGCTGTTCACGCTGTCGCAGGTGGCGTTGAACGACAGCATCATGGTGGTGGCGTTTGCGCCGCTGGTGGGCCTGTTGCTGGGCATGTCGGCCATC
>DAOQRI010000384.1:0-3521 GCA_035355475.1 Rhodoferax sp.
TTACCTTCATCAAGGCCATGGGGCTCAAGCAGGTTGACCTTTTGGGGTTTTCCATGGGCGGCATGATTGCCCAGGAAATCGTGCTGAAGGAGCCCCAACTCGTCCGCAAAATGGTGATTGCGGGAACCGGGCCTGCCGGGGGCGAAGGCATCAGCTCAGTGGCCGGGGTGACCGTTTATGACATGTTGCGCGGCCTCTTTACGGGTCAGGATGCGAAGCAGTTCCTTTTCTTCACACGTACCCCTGGCGGCATCGAAGCGGGCAAGGCGTTTCTGGAGCGGCTGAAAGAGCGTTCTGAAAATCGCGACGAGGAAATTTCCGTGAGCGCGTTCATTGCCCAATTGCAAGCACTGCGCGCCTGGGGCCAAAAAGCGCCTGCAGATCTGTCGGTAGTTAAGCAGCCGGTACTCGTGGTGAATGGCGATGCAGACCGCATGGTCCCCACGCCCAATACGCACGACTTGGCTCGGCGGCTCCCGAACAGCACTTTGATCATCTATCCCGATGCCGGTCACGGCGGAATTTTCCAGAATCACGCTACTTTTGTGCCCAGCGCGCTTGAGTTTTTGGCCCGATAAGCATTGCCCACACGAGGGTTCCAAAGTGACCGATACACATATCAACACCCCCACCCGCTTCGTCGAAGTTGATGGAGAAAAATTCGCCTACCGCCGCTGGGGCAACACTGCGACAGATCAGCCACCCCTGTTTTTCTTCCAACACTTTCGTGGTGGCATGGACCATTGGGACCCGCTGATGACGGATGGCTTGGCGGCTGGACGCGAAGTAATTCTCTTCAACGGTCGTGGGGTTGCGTCCTCTTCAGGCAAACCCCGCACGCGCATTGAGGATATGGCCGATGACGCGGCAGCCGCCATTCGGGCCATTGGACTCAGCAAGGTTGATGTTTTGGGCTTCTCGCTGGGCGGGTTTCAGGCCCAGGACCTGACGCGACGCCACCCCGACCTGGTTCGCAGGCTCATGCTTCTGGGAACCGGTCCACGGGGCGGAAATCCCGATTCAGAGCCCGGCGTACTGGAGAGAGCACCGCGCCCAGTCCCAACTGTCGACGATTTCTTGTATCTCTTCTTCGGTCGCTCGGAAGCCGCGAAACAGGCGGGACGCGCCTTCTGGGAACGCCGACATGTGCGCAAGGACCAGGATCCGCCCAGTTCGCCCGCAGTCATACAGGCCCAGATCGAGGCCAACATGTACTACTTGCCCAAACTCGACGCACGAGCCCCGTTCGCGCACTTGCGTGAAATCAAGCAGCCGACATTCATCCTCAATGGGGTGAACGACGTGATGATTCCGTCCATCAATTCCTGGCACATGGCCCAGAACATTCCGAATGCCCAACTGTTCATCTACCCGGACGCCGGGCACGCCGCGCAGTTCCAATTTCCCGACCGTTTTCTGAAACATGCCGTCCAGTTTCTCGGCGAATAAAGCAACTCCCCCACGATTGAAACCGACTAAACGAAAGCACACATCATGTTGAAATTCAAATTTTTGCTATGGGCATTGACGAAGTTGCTGCAAAGAGCCGTCAAACGGAACCCAGCATGCGCCAGGTATGTGGAACGAAAAGAGTTGGCTTTCCAGATTCAAACGCTGGGTGGGATAGGTCGCCATTTCCACATTCACAATGGCGAGATAACTTCCATGGCGGGACTCATCGGGAATCCGCAATTCACCATGACTTTCAGGGACGCAGCCAAGGGCTTTGCCATTCTGTCGGCGAAGGACAGCAAGGAGGCATTTCTTGCAGCACTGCACGATGAAGACTTGAGACTCAGTGGTGATTTTGTAGAAGTGATGTGGTTTCAGGGGCTGACGGAATACTTGAAACCAGCTAGCGTTCCACAGCACTAGGAGAGCACACCATGTCAAAAATTCTCCAGCCCCACAATCTTCCGTTGAATCAACCTTTGCGGTTGCCCAACGGTAACGTCCTGCGAAACCGCCTGGCCAAGTCGTCCATGAGCGAAACACTCGGGACGTACGGAAACCATGCCACGCCAAAGCTTGTCGAACTCTATCGGCGCTGGGCCTCCAGCGGTATCGGATTGATGTTCACAGGCAATGTCATGATCGACAGGCGCGCGTTGGGCGAGCCAGGCAACGTCGTGATCGAAGACGAGTCCGACATGCCCATCCTGCAACAATGGGCCCGCGCGGCTACCGGGCAGGGTGCTGCGTTGTGGGTGCAACTCAATCACCCCGGCAAGCAGTCACCCAAGGGGTTGAACGCCAGCAACCTCTCGCCCTCAGCCATCCCTTTCAAAGAAGACTTGGCCGCATTCTTTGAAACGCCGCGCGAAGCGACAGCCGATGAAATTCGCGACATCATTCGCCGCTTTGGGCGTAGCGCGGCCATCTGCAAGAAGGCCGGTTTCAGTGGTGTGCAGATCCACGGTGCCCACGGCTATCTTGTCAGCCAGTTCCTGTCGCCACATCACAACCAACGAACCGATCAATGGGGAGGAAGTGCGGAGAATCGACGACGCTTTGTCATGGCTGTCTATGCTGAAATTCGCAAGCAAGTAGGCGCTGATTTTCCGGTTGGTATCAAGCTCAATTCGACAGACTTTCAGCGCGGTGGATTCACTGAGGAAGAGTCGATCGCCACAATCCAGGCACTCGCTGACGCCGGTATTGATCTGATCGAGATTTCTGGTGGCACTTACGAAGCACCTGCAATGAGCGGAGCCTTTCAACAACCCCAAAAGGCAACGACAGCGGCACGTGAGGCCTACTTTTTGGAGTTCGCTGAGAAAGTACGTGCAGCCGTGCGCGTGCCCTTGATGGTGACAGGGGGCTTTCGCACTGCTGAAGGTATGAACGCTGCATTGCGATCAGGAGCACTTGACGTTGTTGGTATCGCACGTCTGTTGGCCATAAATCCCGACGCACCTGCCGCATTGCTGCAAGGCCGAGACAGCAAGCACCAAGTGCGTCCGATTACGACGGGTATCAAGCCTGTGGACCGAATGGGTGTCATGGAAATACTTTGGTACACATTGCAATTGAGGCGCATCGCTAATGGAGGCAATCCCAGACCGAATGAAAGCGGATTGGTGGCATTTATTAAAAGTCTGATGAAGAGTTCTTGGGGCACTTACTGCACTAAGCGTCTTCGGGCGTAGTTGGTCGCCGATTGCATATTTCAGCACATTGTGGACAGCGTTCAGGCTGAACGTAGAACTTTGTCATTGGGCACCAGGGGTCGTTGGTAGGTAATCGGTCCTTGGCAATACTTGCAATCAAATTTCGGGATCCATAAAGCTGCCATTCGTGAAAGTCGGTAGTGGGTCAGCAGCCGACTTCTATATTCTGTGAAAGTGCCAATTCACTTGTGCAGCCCAATGGCTCTGGGTGCCCTAATCCAGTTGTTGATATGCGCCACAAACACCAGGTACCAGATACGCGCTGACACCAATCAAGCAAGGTCTTCATCCCGCGCTAGTCAAACGCCCAGCCCGATACGTGGGTAGGCCCCACCAGCCCGGTCCACATCT
>DAOQRI010000385.1:0-3516 GCA_035355475.1 Rhodoferax sp.
AAGGCAGGCATGTCCGATTTGTTGTTTTTTGCCATGGCACAGCAGGTGTTGCATGACCTGACCCGCTGGCGGGCGCAGGGCATAGACATCAAAGCAGCGATCAACATGTCCATGGACACGGCGCTGAACCTGTCCATGCCCGAACGCCTGAATCAGCTGGTCGAGGCGACGGGACTGGTGCCCTCGGATCTGATCATCGAAGTGACCGAGAGCAAGTTGATGCTCGACCGGGCCATTGCCATGGAGACGCTCACCCGCTTGTCACTGATGGGGTTCGTGCTGTCGATAGATGACTTTGGCACCGGCTACTCCAGCTTGGTTCAGCTGGTGGACTTGCCATTCAAGGAACTCAAGATTGACGCCAGCTTTGTGCAGCGCGCCAGCGCGGAACCGAAGGCGGAAGCGATTCTGCGCATCTCGGTCACCATTGGCCTGACCCTGGGTATGGGTGTGGTGGCCGAGGGCGTGGAAACTGCCGAGCAAATGGAATTCCTGCGCGGCTGCGGTGGTACCGTGGTGCAGGGCTACTACCTGGCCCGGCCCATGCCCCAAGCGGCGCTGACAGAGTGGATAGCGCAACGCTAACCCGCCTGAATCACAGTTCAGCGATCTCCGCAATGGCGTTTGCCATGTATTCGATCTTGCGTTGCATGTCGTCGTTGGTGTCGGCGTAGCGTTGTGCAATCTCGGCAATCGTGTCCTGAATTTCGATGAACGCGTCCACCATGTCGGGATCGAAATGGGCCCCGCGTTCGCTGAAAATGATCTGCACCGCCTTGTCATGCGACACGCCATCCTTGTAGACCTTGGCGCTGATGAGCGCGTCGTACACATCCGCAATCGCCATGATGCGGGCGGCCACCGGAATGTCGGTGCCGGCCAGGGCGCGCGGGTAGCCTGTGCCGTCCCACTTTTCCTGGTGCGACAAGACCAGCTCTTTTGCAACCGTGAGTCGCGGCGAGGGGCGGCCCAGCGTTTTCTCAGCCCGCTCGATGGCCGCGTGGCCAATCGTGGGGTGGGTGCGCATGATGGTGATCTCGTCGGGTGTCAGGCGCCCGGGCTTAAGCAGAATGCGGTCCGGTATGCCGATAGAGCCCATGTCGTACAGCGGCACGCTCAAGTACAGCGTGTCGATGTAGGCTGGAGTCAACAACTCCGAAAATTTGGGCTGTGCGGCCAGCGCCTGTGCCAGCACCAGCACATAGTTTTGCACCCGCAGAATATGGCTTTCAGAATCCGACTCGCGCTGCTCTGCGAGCGTGGCCAGCGCCAGCACCAGCACCTGCCGGGCGTGCGGGATTTCGTTCACATCGGTCACAGCGGCTGGGGCTGCGGTGGAATCGGGTGGCATGCTCAGTCTCCTTGCGGCACCGACAACGGCGCTTGGTACAACCATACCATTTTGCCACCGGGTGCAGTAAATTGTGCCGTTGCGTGCAGGGTGCTGGCTTCAAATTCCAGACTGACTAGCCAGGCACCGGGGCGCAGTTCGGCACGCGCTTTGTCCACCGCACGCGCCATGCTCTCCGGGCGCTGGAACAGGTAAACCATGTCATAAGACGACCAGTCTGCGCGCCAGATATCTCCCTGGCGCACCTGTGCCCAGGGACAGCGCAGCGCACACAGGGCACGCAAGGGCCAGCTCCATTCCAGCCCGTGCAGGGCCGCCTGCGGATAGGCGCGCCGCAATGCCACCAGACCATGGCCCAGACCGCACCCAGCGTCCAGAACACGTGCACCCTCCACCAGCGGTGCGTGCAATGGCAAATCATCGAGCGCCTGTACGGGTGTAGGAAAGAGCGGCGCATCGCGCCAGGCATTGAGTGGGTAAACCAGCAGCAGCAGGAGCAATGGCACCAGCCACACCCAGGGCGGCAACGCGGCGAACTCCAGCGTGGAAAATGTCAGTGCCAGCGACGCCGGAAAGCCCCCGGCAATCAGCAATCGGCGCCACCAGGAATTGCCCCACAAACTGAGTGCCACACCCAAGGCTGTGGCAGCGCCGAGGGCAAAGTCGGGCGAAGTGCCCTGCTCCACCATCCACTTGAACAGGGACCAGGCGGCCACCCATGTCAGTACCGCAGGCAGCGGCCATGCCATCAGGCGACCTCGCACCAGCAAAAATCTACTTGATATTGGCCTCTAGCCCTCATCAACATTGCGTGCGACGCTCCTATATTGATAGCAATATGCGTTGTGAGCTTTGACAGTCAACGCTGCCCACCGGGCGACAGGCGCTCGATCAGGCCATTGAGTTCATCCATGGAGCCAAACTGGATGATGACTTCGCCCATCTCTTCGATCCGACCTGCGCGCTTGACCCGCTTTTTGATCTGTATTTCGACTTGCGCCATCAGCAGGTCCGACAGTTCTTCTTCCACCCGCTTGATGTCGCGTGACTTGTCTTTCTTGGGCTTGGAGGCGGTCAATTCAAACTCCGCGCCCAGTTTCTTGACCAGGCTCTCGGCTTCGCGCACCGACATTTTCTTGGCGGCAATCTGGTTGGCGGCAGTGATCTGTGTGGCGCGGTCCAGCGCCAGCAAGGCGCGGGCATGCCCCATGTCCAGATCGCCCGCCATCAACATGGTTTGCACCGGGTCGGCCAGGTTGAGCAGACGCAACAGGTTGCTGGCGGCACTGCGCGAGCGGCCTACCGCCTGAGCGGCAGTCTCGTGCGTGAGGCCAAACTCCTTGATCAGGCGCTGCAGTCCCTGTGCCTCTTCCAGCGGGTTGAGGTCTTCACGCTGCATGTTTTCGATGAGGGCCATGGCAGCCGCGGCCTGGTCCGGCACGTCGCGCACCAGCACCGGCACGCTGTCCAGTCCAGCCAGTTTGGCTGCGCGAAAGCGGCGCTCACCGGCAATGATTTCGTACTTGCCTGCGTTGGCACCGTCACCCAGACGGCGCACCAGGATCGGTTGCATGATGCCTTGCGCCTTGATGCTTTCGGCCAATTCATAAAGTGCGCCTTCGTCCATGCGGGTGCGGGGCTGGTATTGCCCGGCCACCATATCGGTCAGTGCCAGCGTACTGGGCACGCCAGAGTTGGCTTTCGCATCAGCGGCGGTTTGCCCCGGCACCGGCTCCATCACCTTGGGACCTAACAGGGCTTCCAGACCCATACCGAGTCCCTTGGGTTTTTTGGTGACCATGGTTTTTCCTTTTCGTTTTATAGGTTGCGTTCAGGGCCCTGTTGCACGGCGAGGCGCGCTGGCGGAAGAACAGAGTTGGGCCAGAAAGGCATATCCCTCGGGCCAGTCACCCAGACCAGATTCAGCGTTGATGTGGCCACGGTTGCCATAGTCAACAAACTCTGAGCCCCAAGCCCGCGCAAACTGCTGCGCGCGTGCGAAGCTGCAGTATGGGTCGTCGTTGCTCCCCACCAGGATGCTCTTGAACGGCAAATTTTGCTGCGGCACCGGCGACCAGCTCTTAAGCGCGGCGCGCAACTCTTCCCGCTCGGGGTCGCCGGGTGCGACCAGCAGTGCTCCCCGTATCCGGTGGGTGTTGCGAGAG
>DAOQRI010000386.1:0-3515 GCA_035355475.1 Rhodoferax sp.
GCTCACCAGCTTTCTGGCAGTGACCGACGACGATCTGGCGGCAGTCCACACAGCCTTGTCTGAGCGGTTGCGGCAGCTGGATCCACAACAAGCGCTCAACTGGGTCTTTCAAAGCCGGGCGGAGGGGCAAGCCGAGACCCGGTTGATGGCGGGCAGCGTACCGGAGCCCCATGTGGTCACCGAACACGGCCTGCGCTTTCACGTGCAACTCCTCAAGGGACAAAACCATGGCCTGTTTTTGGACATGGCCGAAGGGCGCCGCTGGGTTCACCGGCACACGCTGGCCCACCCGGGGCTCAAGGTACTCAATCTGTTTGCGTACACCTGCGCGTTCTCGGTGGTTGCCAGCCATGCCGGCGCTCGCCAGGTGATCAATGTGGACATGAACCGCGCGGCCATGGCCACCGGCCAAAGAAACCACCAGCTCAATGGGTTGACTTCCAAAGCGAGCTTCCTCGCACACGACATTTTTACCACCTGGGGCAAGATCACCCGGGCAGGGCCCTATGACCTCATCATCATCGACCCACCGAGCTACCAGAAAGGCAGCTTCGTTGCGGCCAAGGACTATGCACGCCTGATGCGCCGCCTGCCCGATCTGCTCGACAGCGGTGGCCACCTATTGCTCTGCCTGAACGCGCCTGAACTGGACGTAGCCTTCCTGCAGGATCGCATGGCAGAGTTGGCGCCGGACATCGCGTTTGTGACCCGCCTGGCAAACCCTGCTGTCTATGCCGATGCGTCGCCAGAGCGCGCGCTCAAGGTATTGGTGTATCAGGCACCGGAGTAAGGCACCTGTGCGCGAGACCCGGCGAACGCACACAGTGGCGAACAAGTCACAACCAGCTTTACACCGCAGCAGCGTGACGCCATACTCACGACCATCGCCCCCCGGCATGCATAGCACTCCAACAAGAATACCCGCCCCATGAATGCCCTGGTTGCTGCGCTCGCCCACCTCAGTAGTCTGCGTGACCGTGAGTCCCTCGATTTCACACTGGTCAACTTGTTGCAGGAATTTGTCCCACAACCGCTTCAAACCGTCAGCCTGATGCGCCTCGTGGGAGAGGCGGGCGACCAGCGGTGGCAAACACAGGCCGCGCTGAGTGCCGGCCAGACAACACCCAGGCGCGACCGGGTGTGGGTCAATTTCAATACCCTGCCCCACAGCCAGGACTACCGCGACCGGCAAATGTGCGTCCTCAAAGGCGAGGTGCAGCAGGCCAGGGGCGCATCGTGCTTCACCCTCTTTCCGGTCGCATCTGCTGCGAGGGTTGAAGGCGTGCTGGAAGTGGAAAGCTCCATTGCGCTAACCGCACCCAGCCAGGAACTGGTCACCAGCATCCTGAAGATCTACCGCAACGTGCAGGGCTTGCTGGACTACGGCGAACGAGATTCCCTGACTGAATTGCTGAACCGAAAGACCTTTGACGGGGCATTCATTGACGCCACCCTGCACGAAGCCAAGAGTCTTGAACTGTCACAGCCAGACCGCCGCTTGAGCCACGCCGGCGAGTATTGGCTGGCGGTGCTGGATATTGACCACTTCAAGCGCGTCAACGACACCTTTGGGCACCTTATTGGCGACGAGGTATTGGTTCTATTGGCCCGGCTCATGCGCGGCAGTTTCCGCTACAACGACCAGTTGTACCGCTTTGGTGGGGAGGAATTTGTCGTTCTCATGCGTTGCACCAACGCAGGCGATGCACATGGTGCGCTGGAGCGGTTTCGCAAGCGGGTGGAGGATCACGATTTTCCACAGGTAGGCACCATCACCGTCAGCATTGGCTATGCGCCACTGCTGTCAGACGACACCCCCGGCGCCGGTTTTGACCGCGCGGACAAGGCCGTCTACTACGCCAAGGCCCATGGACGCAACCAGGTGTGCAGCTACCCCGATCTGGTGGCCCGCGGCGAATTGGCAGCAGAAACCGTAGACGACCAGGAAGTCGATTTTTTCTAACAGCCCTGCCCCCCACTTCAACGGGAGTGTCACCCGTAAAATGGCAGCCACATGACCGCGCTGCCTGACTCCACCACCCCGCCTACATTCAGCGCCCGCATCCAAACCGAAATCACTGCACTATGGCAATTGGCCTGGCCCATTCTGGTGGGGCAGCTGGCCAATGTGGGCATGGCGGTGGCCGATGTATCGATGGCCGGCCACGCTTCGGCGCAAGACCTGGCGGGTGTGGCGCTAGGCTCATCCATCTGGATGATTGTGGTGGTCACCCTCATGGGCATCATGATGTCGGTCAACCCCACGGTGGCGCACTATGTGGGGGCCGGGCAGTTTGACCGCGTGCCGCATGTGGTGCGCCAGGCATTATGGAAAGGCCTGGGCGTGGGTGCGGTGGCGCTGGTACTGGCCAACCTGTCGGCCCTGATTTTTGACCACATGGACCTGGAGCCTGTGGTACGCGACATTGCTGTTGAGTTTGTTCACATCACCAGCCTGGGGCTGCCCGCATTTGCCTGCTACCGCGTGCTCTATGGCTATAGCGCCAGCCTGAACGAGACCAAGCCGATCATGGTGATCTCCATCGCGGCCCTGTTGCTCAACGTGGTGTTGAACTGGTTGCTGATCTTTGGAAACGCGGGCTTTCCCAAACTGGGTGGCTTGGGCTGTGCCTGGGCCACCATGCTGTGCCTGTGGTTCAACCTGTTTGGTCTGCTGTGGTGGATGCACCGCGCCGAAGCCTACCGCAGCACCTGGCCGTTTGACCGGTTCGAGGCACCCCACCGGGAGAAGGTGCGCAGCCTGCTCAAACTGGGCTTGCCCATTGGGGTGACCTACTTTGCAGAAAGCAGTGCGTTCAGCCTGATTGCCCTGCTGGTCGCCCAATTTGGCAGCACGCAAGTCGCCGCGCACCAGATTGCGTTGAATTTTTCATCGCTGACGTTCATGTTGCCGCTGAGTCTGGGCATCGCCCTGCTGACCCGCGTGGGTCTGGCGCTTGGCGCAGGGGATCCGCAAGCAGCGCGGTTTCGCTCTGCGGTTGGCGTCTTTGCATCGGTTGGCCTGGCCATCGTGTCGGCGGTGCTGATGGCTGTTTTCAACCATGAGATTGCGAATGCCTACACGACGGACGCCGCCGTGGCTGGCGTGGCTGCAGGCCTGCTGCTGATGGCCGCACTGTTCCAGGTGTCGGACGCGGCGCAGGTGTCCACCAGTTGCGCCATTCGTGGTTACAAGGTCACGCGCGCGCCCATGGTGATTCACCTCACGGCCTTTTGGGTGTTTTCATTGCCGCTGGGCTACGCCCTGGGACTGGCACCCGACTGGCTGCCCTGGCGCCCGGACCAGCCCATGCAGGCGCAAGGTTTCTGGATTGCGCTGGTGGTGGGCTTGACCGTGGCGGCTGTCTGCCTGGGTATTCTGCTGCGCCCTGACCAAGCCAAACCAAAGACCAGCGAGAATGGCGACAGTAACAACGGCCACCATAGCCAGTTGTTGTTTTTTTTCTTTGGTCAGATTGTTCATTTGCCCTCCTCAATCTTCTTTTCCGGGAATT
>DAOQRI010000387.1:0-3514 GCA_035355475.1 Rhodoferax sp.
CGCTAGAGGTGCTTGCACGCTGCGTGGTTAACGCAACCGGCGTATGGGTTGACGCTTTGCGCCAGCAGGACAGCGAGGCATGCGGACGCAGCAGCCAGCCCATCGTCGCGCCCAGCCAGGGCGTGCATCTGGTGGTGGATAAGGAATTTTTCCCGGGCAACCATGCCCTGTTGGTGCCCAAAACGGCCGATGGCCGCGTGCTGTTTGCTGTGCCGTGGCTGGGCAAGGTTATTCTGGGCACCACCGACACGCCACGCCACGACCTGCCGCGCGAGCCCGAGCCCTTTGAGAACGAGGTGGCGTTTATCCTGAACGAATCTGCACGCTACCTTCAACGTGCACCGCAGCGCAAAGATGTGCGCAGCATGTGGGTGGGTTTGCGTCCTCTGGTTAAACCGGCTGATGACGAGGGCAATGACACCAAGACCATCAGCCGCGAGCACACGGTGGCCATCAGCCAATCGGGTCTGGTCACCGTGACCGGTGGCAAGTGGACCACTTACCGATCCATGGCAGAAGATGTGCTGGTGAAGTGCCATGAGGCGGGACTATTGCCCGATTTGGCGGACTCCAGCACGGCCCACCATCGCCTGGTGGGTGCGCCGGCACCTGGGGTTGCCACCACGCCCATCAGTGAACCGCCGGGCATGCACCAGTACGGGCTGGAGGCGGCAGCGGTTGGGCAGTTGCCCGGTAGCACGGCCATGCTGGCGCCGCACCTGACTGAAGCCATGGTGCGATTTGCGGCACGCCATGAATACGCTCGCACGGTGGAAGATGTGCTGGCGCGGCGCAGCCGGCTGCTGTTTCTGGATGCGCGTGCGGCGGCGGATGCTGCGCCTGCCGTTGCTGCGGTTCTTGCCGACGAGTTGGGGCGGGCTGTTCCGATTGATGAATTTGTGACGCTCGCTGCGCGCTACACCATGCTGCCCTGACCCCAAGCCCACCACCAGCGGGTTCGCATCACCGCGAGTCGGTCAGCTGGTAACGTCGTACCAACGCATCCCGCTGGCGCGGGTCCAGGTTGATCCTGGAGGCGTCACGCCCCACCACACACAGCAGGCGTTCATCCATCACATAGCGCCACAGCGGCGGAATGTAGGCCACGGTGAACATGCCAAAGTAGCCGCTGGGCAAACGGGGCAGGTTGTCAAAGTGGCGCAGCGACTGGTAGCGCCGCAGCGGGTGTGCGTGGTGGTCGGAATGGCGCTGCAAATGAAACAGAGCCCAGTTGGAAAAAATGTGGTTGCTGTTCCACGAGTGGTGGGGTTGGCAGATCTCATACTTGCCCGGCGCGCGCTCCTGGCGCAGCAAACCATAGTGCTCGATGTAGTTGGCCGACGTGAGCTGAAAATTGGCCCAGAACGATGCCACCACCAGAAACGGCAGTATCAGTGGACCTAACCACAGAACCAGTGTGGTCCACAGCGCTACGGTAATCAGGGCGGGTTGCAGAATTTCGTTCTTAAACGACCAGACTGGCTGACCGGCCTGACGCAGCCGGGTGCTTTCCAGCGTCCATGCCCTTCTGAAGGCACCCGGCATTTCGCGCAGAAGAAAACGATAAATGGACTCCCCCATGCGGGACGAGGCGGGGTCCAGTGGTGTGGCTACATCGCGGTGGTGGCCCCGGTTGTGCTCGATGAAGAAGTGGCCGTAAAAAGTGGGTGCCAAAACGATCTTTGCCAACCAGCGTTCCAGGCTTGTGTTTTTGTGGCCCAGCTCATGCCCCAGGTTGATACAGAAACCACCAACCGAGCCGGTAATCAGAACCATGGCCAGCATGCCGTGCAGGGGCAGGTCGTAGTGCACCACAAACCACGCACTGAAAATGAACGCAATCCACAGCACCGGCACCAATGCATAGGTAATGCGGCGGTAATACAGGTCGGAGTCCAACGCTGTCACGGCGCTCTCGGGCGGGTTGCTCAGGTCTTCACCCATGAGCCAGTCCAGCAAGGGGGCAATACAGTAGAAAAAGAAAACCGGAATCCACAGCGCCAACACGTTACCGGTGACCACCATCAGCAGAGGACCAAACCCCACCAGGCATGGCACCAGCAACGACAAAATCCAGGCGTATCGTTTCTTGTCCCGGTACGGTTGGGCGTTGGGTACTGTTGTGGATGACATCAAGGCTCCTCAAAGCCGGGCCATCGCCACCACCCATTAGGGTCTGCGCGTTGCGGCCTTGGCAGGTACAAAGGGAAGGCTGCGGCCTTCGGCTGCGCCTGGTGGAGGCACCATCAGAAGGTCCGCCAGCGTGGATGCAATATCAACAACTTCAACCCGCTTGTCAATGCGCCCTTTCCCTATCCAACGCGGACCATATAGCAGGATGGGCACATGGGTGTCGTAATCGTAGGGCGACCCGTGGGTTGTGCCGTTGGAGCGCACGCCAAACCGCCAGTTGGGTTTGAGTGCATATTGCACATCGCCCGAAACTTCAGGGTGCCAGGCGTTTTGCAGTGGGGTGAAGAGCGGCTCGCTCGCGCGACTGCTACTCTGCAGCTCGGCGCGGGTATACGCAGCTGCGAAACCCGGCTCTAGCAGCAGCAAAGCCCGTGCTGCATCGGCTACAGCGGCGGCATCCTGTCCTTTTTGCGAAATCAGTTTCTTGTCCATCAGCAACGAAGAGCCCGAGTAGCCCATGACCCACTTGCCCGGGCCAAAGCGTGGCTCCAGCCCTTTGTTGAGATTGGCCATAACTTGTGTGCCGTCCACACGACCGGACGGCAGGCCCTGCTGGGCGCTGTACTCAACGGCCGGCATAAAGCCGTGGTCGGCCGTCAACACCACGACATAGTTGTCCTTGCCAACCTTGGCGTCGAGGTCGCGCCAGAAAGACGCCAGCATGCGGTCGAGTTGCAGGAAGTGGTCGTGCGACAGGCGCGACTCTGCGCTGTAAGCATGGTTGACATAGTCGTGCCCGGACAGACTGACGGACAAGATGTCGGGCACGTCATCCTGGCCGAGTTGTTCGCCGTCAATTGCAGCACGCGCAAAGTCCAGCGCCAAAGCGTCGGCAAATGGTCCCCGCAACAGCGAACCATAAAAGTTGGGGCCAGGTACCTGGTCGTCAGGCGCACTGAAGCGGGCTGGCAAGCCACCACCGGCCGGGCCAAACCAGGGCTGGTTGTCAGGCAGGGACTGTGCGTAAGCCGCCTCGGGCAGCAATGCTCTCCACTCCATTTTGAAGTAGCGGTCCGCCGGTCGTGCGGCGTTGAATGCGTTCACCCAGGCGGGGTGCTGGGGCATGTAGTAAGTGGACGATGCGAATTGCCCGGTGGACGACATGTACATGTAGGCCGTGCCGGTTTTGCCCGCTGGGAGGATGGCACCACGGTCTTTGCCCGAGAGGGCAATCACCCTGGATTGTGGGTTGGCCCGGCGCAGTACATCGCCCAGGGTCTCGACCTTCAGGTTCTTTGGGCTGGTTCCATCCAGCGGGTTGGTGGGGTGGCCAATGTAGGTGGCAGACGTGTCGCCCGTGCAGTACTCGCTTTGCCCGGTC
>DAOQRI010000388.1:0-3514 GCA_035355475.1 Rhodoferax sp.
ATGACCGCTATGGAGTTGATAGCGCGTTGTGGCGTATCTGCTGGTACATCCGGTATTTTTGATGCCGCACGTTCGGCCAGGAACAGGTGCCGCAGCGCCTTGCTCTCAGCGGTCAGCATCAGGTTCATGAAAATCTCGCGCTCGGCAGCCATGCCCTCGTCAAACTTCTTCTTGGTGGCGATTTCAACGATATCGACGCACTTGGCAGGCGCCGGGAAGTTCTTGGACATGCCCTTGACCATGTTGCGTGCGAACTGGAAATAGGCATCGCCCTGAGGGTGGCGACACTTGAGATCGCGCACCAGTGGCAGGGGGCGCACATCGGCAACCGAGCGTGCAAACGCCAGTGCCTCTTCAGCCAGCGACTCCGCAGTTGCGGATATCTTGTCGAACAACTTTTGGCCGGGCAGCATGGCCAGCATTTCGCTCTTCACCGGCTCACCGCTGACTATGATGTTGAGGGCCGCCTCGGCGCCCAGCACGCGGGGCAAGCGCTGCGTACCACCTGCACCGGGGATCAGGCCCAGCTTGACTTCCGGCAGTGCGATGCTGGTGCCAGGTGCAGCAATGCGGTAGTGGCAACCCAACGCCAGCTCCAACCCACCACCCATGGCAACCGTGTGCACTGCGCCCACGACCGGTTTGGCCGAATTTTCCAGCACACTGATGACGCTGAGCAGGTTGGGCTCTTGAATCGCCTTGGGAGATCCGAACTCCTTGATGTCCGCGCCACCCGAAAACGCTTTGCCGGCGCCGGTGATGATGATGGCCTTGACAGCCGCATCCGCATTGGCCTTCGCCATGCCGTCCGTGATGCCCAGACGGGTCGCGAGGCCCAGGCCATTCACTGGCGGGTTGTCGAGCGTGATGATGGCGACATCGCCATGAACTTGGTATTGGGCAGTCATGCTTGCAGTCCTTGGAGTGAGAGGAGAAAAACCAAAATAGAACGGTCGTTCGTTTTAAATTGTAGGGGGTTTTCTGTAGGGCAAAACGCGGTTTGTCGCCGTTGGGACAAACCGAATTTAGACCTCCAGCCATTCCTTGCGGATGTCGGTGTTGTTGCGCAGTTCGTCGGGTGTGCCTTCGAAGACGATGCTGCCATGTCCCATAACCAGGCAGCGGTCGGAGATCTTCATTGCAATGGTGAGCTTTTGTTCAATCAGCAATACCGAAACTCCACGATTGCGCAACTCCTTTAGGTACTCGGCCACCAACTCGACAATTTTTGGTGCCAGGCCCTCCGTGGGTTCGTCAATGATGATCAGATCCGGGTCACCCATCAGCGTGCGGCACAGGGTCAACATCTGCTGCTCGCCACCCGATAGAACACCCGCTTCCGTATGTTCGCGTTCTTTCAGCCGCGGAAACATCTTGTACATATCGTCAAACGACCAACGCGGGTTCTTTTGTCCCCGCTTTTGGCCCAACAGCAAGTTCTGGTGCACGGTCAGCTTAGGGAAAATGTCGCGACTCTCGGGCACGTAGCCCAGGCCCAAATGGGCAATCTCGAAAGTCTTGAGGCCCAATGCCTCCTTGCCTTTCCACAGTGCGGAACCCTGACAGTCGACCAGACCCATGATGGCTTTGGCTGTCGTTGAACGGCCAGAGCCATTACGACCCAGCAGCGCCACAATTTCACCGGCCTTGACGTGCATATCAACACCGTGCAGCACATGGCTCTTGCCATAGTAGGCATGCAAATTCGAAACTTTCAGCATGATCAGTGTCCTTCCGCCTGAGCGTCCGCCACGGCCGAGCCCAGATAGGCCTCCTGCACCCGCGAATTGGCCCGCACTGCGTCGGGTGTATCGAAGGCTATCACCTCGCCATACACCACCACCGCAATTTTGTCGGCCAGGCCGAACACTACGCCCATGTCATGCTCCACTGTCAGCAGCGTCTTGCCTTCGGTAACCTGCTTGATCAGGGCAATGAATCGCGTGGTTTCGCTCTTGCTCATGCCAGCCGTAGGTTCATCCAGCAAAATCACGTTGGCACCGCCACCGATGGTGATGCCAATCTCCAGTGCGCGCTGTTCCGCGTATGTCAGATTGACAGCCAGCACATCGTGCTTCTTCTCCAGGTTGACCATCTTGAGCAGCTCGTTGGCACGTGCGTTGGCATCATCCAGGTTCGCCAGAAATTTGAAAAATGTGTATTTGTAGCCCAGGCTCCACAACACGCTGCAACGCAGGTTCTCAAAGACACTCAGTTTTGGAAAGATGTTGGTAATCTGAAAACTGCGCGACAAGCCCATGCGGTTGATTTCGAAGGGTTTCTTTCCCATGATGGATGTGCCATTGAGCAGAACATCGCCGCTGCTGGCACCAAAACGTCCGCTGATCAAGTTGAACAGGGTGGACTTTCCTGCGCCATTAGGTCCAATGACTGCGACACGTTCGCCATGGCGAACCGCCAAATTGACGCCACGGATGATCTCGGTTTTGCCAAAGCTTTTGCGCAAGTCTTTCAGTTCCAGCGCAATTGATTCAGGTGCTGTCATTGCGCTTCCTCCGGGTTCAATTTCTTCTCAATGAATGCCTGAATCTCCTCCCATTCACGCGCAAATCGTCTCCGGGCCACTTCAAACAGCCCCCCACCAACCGCCAGAATGGCGGCTGCACCCAACCAACTCTGCATCTCAGTCGTGTTCAGGGTCACCCAAAGGAACTTGATGTCAGGTCCCTCAGAGGAGCTGAGTTGCAAGTGGTAGGTCATTTCGACCATAGCCGAAGCACCAACCAGGGCCACCAAACCGGTCAGGGCAAGCGCCAGGTAGCTGCCCGTGAGTTGGCGCAGTTTCCCAAACGCGGCCACACGCAAGTTCATCATGATCAGGCTCGCGAAACCACCGGGGGCATACATGACCATGAACAGGAATATCAGGCCCAGATACAACAGCCAAGCCTTGGTGAACTCGCTGAAAAGCACAAAAGCCAACACCATCAAGACGGCTCCGATGATGGGGCCAAAGAAGAAGGTCGCCCCCCCAAGGAAAGTGAATAGCAGGTAGGCACCTGAGCGCGCGGCATGCACCACTTCAGCCGTAACAATCTCGAAGTTCAATGCCCCCAAGCCACCAGATATACCGGCAAAAAAGCCAGCGATGATGAACGCGGTGTAGCGGATGCGCTGCGTGTTGTAACCCACAAATTCAACACGCTCGGGATTGTCTCGAACCGCATTGAGCATGCGCCCCAGCGGCGTACGGGTAAACGCAAACATCAAAACAACCGAGATGAAGGTGTACACCGCAATCAGGTAGTAAACCTGAATGGGTGGCCCAAAGGTAATGCCCATGAATGCTTTGCCGATCACCCGATTGCCCGAGACACCGCCCTCACCACCAAAGAACTCGGGAATCATCAAGGACATCGCGAACACCAATTCACCCATACCCATGGTGATCATGGCAAAAGTAGTGCCGGCCTTTCGCGTGGTGACATAGCCCAGCAACGCAGCAAACCCCATGCCCGCAACTCCCCCGTCCAGGGGGACAGCAGAAACAGGA
>DAOQRI010000389.1:0-3505 GCA_035355475.1 Rhodoferax sp.
CCAAAGCGAATGTGGTGCCCGCCAGTGGCACGCCCTCGCCCCTGCCTGCGGGCGCTCCGCTGAAATTGGCGAGCGATATCGACGCCTACATGGCGGGCCAGCGCAGTGCGGCGCTGCTGGTGGTGCAAGACGGCAAGCTGCGGCTGGAGCGGTATGGCCTGGGCTTTGATGGCGCCGGCCGATGGACGAGTTTTTCCGTGGCCAAGTCGTTCACATCCACGCTGGTAGGTGCTGCGGTGAAAGACGGCTTTATCAAGAGCCTGGACGACAAGGTCAGCCTCTACATTCCGGACCTCAAAGGCTCCGCCTACGATGACGTGAGCGTGCGCCAGTTGCTGACCATGACGTCCGGCGTCAAGTGGAATGAAGACTACGCCGACCCCAACTCCGACGTTGCCAAGTTCAACAACCACAAGCCCGAAGATGGCGTGGAAGCCCTGGTGAGCTACATGCGTAAACTGCCCCGCGATGTGCCAGCAGGCACGCGCTGGCTGTACAGCACCGGTGAGACCAACCTGGTGGGTACGCTGGTGCAACAGGCCACCAAGAAGCCGCTGGCAACCTATCTGGCCGAGAAGGTGTGGGGCCCCGCAGGCATGGAGCAGCAGGCCACCTGGCTCCTGAGCAAAACGGGCAAGGAAATCGGTGGCTGCTGCGTACAGGCTGCGCCGCGCGACTACGCGCGCATGGGCATGTTCATTTTGAATGGCGCCAAGGTGAACGGCCAGAGCATCGTGCCCGACGGCTGGTGGCCTGATGCCACCACCAAGCGCACCGACATTGGCCAGCCAGGGCGCGGCTATGGTTACCAGTGGTGGACGTATGACGACGGCAGCTACACAGCACGCGGCATTTTTGGCCAGGGGATTTTTCTTGATCCCAAACGCAAGCTAGTCATCGTGTCCAACGCCAACTGGGCTGGCGGCGCCCGTGACCAGGCAGCCACTGCAGCGCGCGACGCCTTCTATCGCGAGGTACAAAAGGCCATCGATGACGAGGGCGTGGCGCCGGGCAAATGAATGGCGAAAGCGTGCATGCATGCATGCATGCGCGCGGCGCCTGGGCCGCCAGGCGGCTAACGGCTATCCACGTTTCATGGGTTTGGTTGTCGCCTTCTCGCGCACGGACTCGGATGCAAAGCCTTTGGCTTGCGCCTTCAAATCTGCCTCTACTTTTGAGAGGCGCTTGCTAATCACGGCCAGCGCGCGCTCCAGCTCCCTGATTTTTTGCTTCAGCTCTTCGCAGCATTTCGACTCGGGGCGGCGGATCGGGGTGGCCTTGATGTGGCCAAACAGTTCCCAGTCGCCTTCATTGTCCCAGCGGCGGCCGAAGGGGATGGGCGCGCCTGCTGACGATTCGAGCGAGCCATGCGTGAAGCGAAACACCCCGCTGCCGATCTGGTCGTCCATGTTGCCAAAGCCCAGCAGCCACTCCACCACGCCCACGCCATCCTGAATGGCCGATTTCACGGCGCTGCCGATGCGGTCGGTCATGGCGTTGATATCTTCCTCCGTGGGCTCCAGCTTGGAAATGCCCAGCGTGCCCATCACCTGGGTGAGCTGATCGCGCACCGCGCTGTCCAGGCGTTCGTGGCCGCGCCCGGCGTCGCTGTCTGAGGTGTTGTCCTCCTCCATCAGCACGACGATGCAACCGATCATGCCGCCCACTTCTGTCTTGCCCAACACAGGAGTCGTCAGCGGTATGGGCTTCATGACGGTGCGGTATTCGCCAATGATCGCGGGCACGTTGACATCGTCGTCTTCATCGACGTCAGACGTGCCGAGGTTGCCGTGATTGCCAGGCGTGGTCACCACCGTGGGCGGGCCCTGGAGAAAGATGTTGCCGATGTCGTCGGAGTTGACAACGACGGTGTCGCCATCCACCTTGAAGAACACGGTCCAGAGGTAGGGCTCTGCATTGCCGGGGCCGTCTCCCTCGTCATGACAATGGATGCGGTCGAGCTTGAATTCGATGTTGAGGTCTAACATGGCTGAATACTCCTGTGAAGTTCGGGAACCCGTGTTTCAGGTCCGCCAACTTCATTCTGGAATTCAGACTCACCCGGCGCATCCGCCAATCGGATGAACCCGGGCGCTATTCATGTGTGGGAATTCACATGACGGCGCGTTTTGGGCAACCCACACGCGGGGTTGTCTGACAGACCGCGGCGCGCGGGGGGCGTGTAATGAATCTTTAGGAGCCCGCCATGACCCAACACGCCACCGTTACCGATTGCGTTACCTACCGTGCCGGCGACGGCGCACCGCTGGTGATTCCCGAAGGCCCCGTCGAGGTTGACCTGGCGCCCGACAGCGCCACGCTGAGCTGGACGGCCGACAACGGCGCAGCCGGCCTCACGGCCATGCCGCTCACGCAGTTCAAAGACTACGTGCACGACAAAAAGATCACGCTGGAGAAATAGCGCGCTAGCTCTTGTTTGCAGACGCCTTGCGCCGCACATGCAGGTGCGTCTGCACCGAATCGCCTTCGCCCGACTTCACCTCTTTTACCTCCAGATAAGACGCCTGCTGGCGGATCAGCTCACCCAGCTTGGAGACGCCGTAGTTGCGCGGGTCAAACGAGGGATTGCTGCGGGTAATCTGCCCGCCAAGAGCAGCTAACGAGGCCCAACCGTCTTCGCGCATAGTGGCGTTCAGCGCGTTCAAGAGCATCGGCTTGAGTTTGGGCAATTCGGACACGGGTTCCTGGCCAGGCCTGGCCTCTTCAGGCTCGTTACGCAAAATTTCTGTGTAGATGAACTTGTCGCACGCGGCCACAAAGGGTTCGGGCGTTTTGCGTTCGCCAAAGCCGTAGACCACCAGCCCCGCCTCGCGGATGCGGGTGGCCAAGCGGGTGAAGTCGCTGTCGCTACTGACCAGGCAAAAGCCGTCCACGCTGCCGGTGTGCAGCACGTCCATGGCGTCGATGATGAGCGAGGCGTCGGTCGAGTTCTTGCCCGTGGTGTAGCTGAACTGCTGTATGGGTTGGATGGCCATGCGGTGCAGCACCTCCTTCCAGCCTTTGAGGTTGGTGGTAGTCCAGTCGCCATAGGCGCGCTTGATGGTGGCTGTGCCATATCGCGACACCTCGGCCAGCAGCTCCTGAATTACGGACGCCTGCGCGTTGTCAGCGTCGATCAGGACGGCAAGTTTTTGGTTATTGTTGGTAGCCATGATTCCTCCCTTGTTTTGGGAATCGTACAGGCTTGGGGTTCTGGTCTCTCAGTTAGCGATAAATTGCTATTGTTTGTGTAGCTTATCACGCATATTCCACCAGGGTTAGAGGCCTATTTGATAGGTAAAAATGGCCTCTTTTCCGTTCATTTTACGGATGGACTCGATCACTGCGTCTGGCTATGCGGGATGGTTCATCTGCAAACAATAAACCCGACCCTGCCACCGAACATTTGCCAACGCTGGCACAGCCATTTGCAGGGCAACAATGAGCCGCTCAGCAACACTTTCTTTCAATTTGGTTCAGCGCAGGTTGGCAGAGAAATACGCCG
>DAOQRI010000390.1:0-3504 GCA_035355475.1 Rhodoferax sp.
CCGGTTTCATCGTGCGCCCCTTCGGCGCGCTGGTGTTCGGCCGCCTGGGTGACATGATTGGTCGCAAGTACACCTTCCTGGTGACGATTTTGATCATGGGCTTGTCCACTTTCATCGTGGGTATCCTGCCGAACTACGCCACCATCGGTGTCGCGGCCCCCGTGATCCTGATCGCACTGCGCATGCTGCAAGGCCTGGCGCTGGGCGGTGAGTACGGTGGTGCTGCAACCTATGTGGCCGAGCACGCGCCACAGGGCAAGCGTGGTGCCTACACCTCCTGGATTCAGACAACAGCCACTTTGGGCCTGTTCCTGTCCCTGATGGTGATTCTGGGAACCCGTACCATGATCGGCGAGGCAGCGTTTGCTGACTGGGGCTGGCGTGTTCCGTTCATCGTGTCCATTCTGTTGTTGGCCGTGTCGGTCTACATCCGTTTGAGCATGAATGAGTCGCCCGCTTTCACCAAGATGAAGGCTGAAGGCAAGACCTCCAAGGCACCCCTGTCCGAATCTTTCGGCCAGTGGAAAAACCTGAAGATCGTGATTTTGGCCCTGATCGGTTTGACCGCTGGTCAAGCCGTGGTCTGGTACTCCGGCCAGTTCTATGCGCTGTTCTTCCTGACGCAAGCCTTGAAGGTGGATGGCGCGACCGCCAACATCATGGTGGCGATCTCCCTGATCATCGGCACACCGTTCTTCATCGTGTTTGGCGCCTGGTCTGACAAGATTGGCCGTAAGCCCATCATCATGGCCGGTTGCCTGTTGGCCGTGGTGACCTACTTCCCCGTGTTCACTGCTTTGACCAAGGCTGCCAACCCTGATCTGGCCGCTGCTCAGGCTGCCAACAAGGTTCTGGTAACTGCAAACCCTGCAGAGTGCTCGTTCCAGTTCAACCCAACGGGTACGGTCAAGTTCACCAGCTCGTGCGACATTGCCAAGCAGGCGCTGGCCAGCTCGTCTGTGAGCTATGAAAATGCTGTGGCACCTGCCGGTGCAACCGCCACCATCACTGTGGGAACCACCGTGATTGAAGGCTACACCGTCAAGGGTCTGTCCAAGGAAGATGCCAAAGCCAAGGGCGACGCTTTCAAGAAGTCTCTGGCTGATGCTTTGAAGGCCGCTGGCTACCCTGCCAAGGCTGACATGGCCAAGTTCGACAAGGTGACCGTGATTGCCATCCTCACCTACCTCGTGATTCTGGTGACCATGGTGTACGGTCCTATTGCCGCCATGCTGGTGGAAATGTTCCCAACCCGTATCCGTTACACCTCCATGAGCTTGCCATACCACATCGGTAACGGCTGGTTTGGTGGTCTGTTGCCAACGACTGCTTTTGCCATCGTGGCCCAGACGGGTAACATGTACAACGGATTGTGGTACCCGATCATCGTGGCCGGCATGACGTTTGTGATTGGTATGTTGTTCGTCAAAGAAACAAAAGACGTGGACATTTACGCCAACGATTGATGGCCCGAGTGAGTTGATGGCCCCGGTCCGAACAGGCCCGGGGTCTTTTTTTTAGGAAAATGGTATGTGGAAAATTGTTGTTGGTTTTGCAGTATTCGCCGGTTTGGCTCTGTTCATCTTGAGCAAGGGCGGCGACATTGATATGAGTGGCGAGAAGCATGGCTCTGAGGCCACCCATGCTCCCGAAGTTGCGGCATCCGCGCCTGCTATGGCGGCGGTATCGGCACCGGCAGCGCCGGCGTCGCAAGCGTCAGCACCTGCAGGCAAATAGAAGCATTGCGCCACAACCAAAAGTGGTGTGAGAGCTTTGGTGAGGGTTATTATTCGGCAATAAGGATCCTCAACCATGAAATACGTCAAAACAGAGAGCGGTCAGCAGGCGTTCAAGACCCGTTCGCCCTTGTTTTCGGCGCGCCAGCGTACGGCCTTCATCATGTTCGATGGCAACCGGTCGGTTGCGCAGGTGGTGACGGCTGCAGCCGGTCTGGGCTTGACCCAGGAAGATGTGGACCACATGGTGGGCCATGGCTTTTTGGCACCAGCGGCGGGTGAATCTGTTTTGGCACTCGCCAGGGCGGAGAAGGCGGCTGCGCAGGAAGTCGTGGAGCAATCGTTTCTGGCTCATTCGGCCCAGGATCGATACAAGGAGGCGCTGCCGTTGGCAACCAAACTGACCGCCAGTTTGGGTTTGCGGGGTTTTCGGCTGAACCTGGCGGTTGAGGCCGCTGCTGGCTATGACGAACTGTTGGCTCTTTTACCCAAGATCAAAGAGGCTGTCGGTGCCCCAGCTTGTGCCGAATTGGAGCGCACGCTCACGCAATAGCGCGCATTAGCGCTTGAACCTGCCATCGGATCCGAATACAGGCAGGTCGTCGAAACCCGGGGATGCCCGGTTGCAAGACCCCGCAACCAGGCTGGTGCGGGTGAGTCCCTAGAATGATTGGCCTCATTCAAAAAGACAGTACACCATGACCCAGGGAACCATCCGCATTCGCGGCGCGCGCCAGCACAACTTGAAAAACCTGGATCTGGACATTCGCACCGGGGAGTTGACCGTGGTCACCGGCCCCAGTGGCTCGGGCAAATCGAGCCTGGCGTTCGACACCCTGTACGCCGAAGGCCAGCGCCGCTACGTGGAAACTTTCTCCGCCTACGCCCGCCAGTTTCTGGACCGCATGGACAAACCGGCTGTCGATAAGGTGGAGGGCGTACCCCCTGCCATCGCCATCGACCAGACCAACCCGGTGCGCTCCAGTCGCTCCACCGTGGGCACGATGACGGAGCTCAACGACCACATCAAACTGTTGTATTCCCGTGCGGCCAATCTGTTTGACCGGCAGACTGCCTTGCCGGTGCAGCACGATACACCCGAGACCATCTATGCGGAGCTGGTGCGGCGCGCGGTGCAGGCCGGTGATCCTCGATTGGTGCTGACCTTTCCGGTGGAACTGCCCGCCAGCACCACGGCCGAAGAGGTGACCCAATGGTTGTCCGCCAGCGGCTTTACCCGTATCCACGCCGAGCGTGAAGTGGACAAGCGAAAAGTGCTCGATGTCGTTGCCGACCGTTTCCGCATCGCCAGCGTGGAAAAAGCCCGCGCTTTGGAGGCCATAGAGCTGGCCCTGAAACGTGGCAGCGGCCGGCTCAATATTTATGTATCGATTGAGGCTCCAGCACCCGTCGAATATACGCAAGATGCTATCGGAGTAATAGCAGGCGGCGATAGCACGGTATGGCGCTTCTCCACCGGGCTGCACTGCCCGCAGAGCGACATCCGCTACGCCGACCCGATTGCATCCATGTTTTCGTTCAATTCCGCCGTGGGTGCCTGCGAAGCCTGCCGTGGCTTTGGCCGGGTGGTGGGAGTGGACTTGGGGCTGGTCATCCCCAACGACAAACTCACGCTGCGCGCCGGTGCCGTCAAGCCCATGCAGACCCCCGCCTGGCAGGAGTGCCAGGACGATCTGATGCGCCACGCCGAGGCTGCCGGCATCCCGCGCGACACGCCCTGGTACAAGCTCACGCCCGAGCAGCAGGG
>DAOQRI010000391.1:0-3501 GCA_035355475.1 Rhodoferax sp.
ACTCCGTGCCGACCATGGTTCGCCGCATCAACAACACCTTCAAGCGCGCTGACGAAATCCAGTGGGGCCGTGGCATCAACCCAGGCGACAAGGAATTCATCGACTACTTCTTGCCCATCGTGGCGGATGCAGAAGCCGGTTTCGGCGGTGTGCTCAACGCGTTTGAGCTGATGAAGAACATGATCACGTCGGGCGCTGCCGGTGTTCACTTTGAAGACCAACTGGCTGCTGTGAAGAAGTGCGGCCACATGGGTGGCAAGGTGCTGGTTCCAACCCGTGAAGCGGTTGAGAAACTGATTTCTGCGCGTTTGGCCGCCGACACCATGGGCGTGTCCACCATCATCCTGGCACGCACCGACGCGGAAGCCGCCAACCTGATCACCAGTGATTACGACGCCAACGACAAGCCTTTCATTACGGGTGAACGCACCCAGGAAGGTTTCTACCGCGTGCGCAACGGTCTGGATCAATCCATCAGCCGTGGCGTCGCCTACGCTCCCTATGCCGACCTGGTGTGGTGCGAGACCGGCGTGCCAGATATTGGCTTTGCCCGTGAATTCGCGCAGGCCGTGCTCAAGGAGTGCCCAGGCAAGCTGTTGTCATACAACTGCTCACCATCCTTTAACTGGAAGAAGAACCTGTCAGATAGCCAGATCGCTTCCTTCCAGGAAGATCTGTCGGCGCTGGGCTACAAGTACCAGTTCATCACACTGGCTGGTATCCACATCAACTGGTTCAACACCTTCCAGTTTGCCCACGCTTATGCGCAGGGCGAAGGCATGAAGCACTACACACAAATGGTGCAAGAGCCCGAATTCGCAGCGCGTGACAAGGGTTACACCTTCGTGTCGCACCAGCAGGAAGTGGGCGTTGGTTACTTCGACGATGTGACCACCGTGATCCAGGGCGGTTCTTCATCCGTGAAGGCGCTGACTGGTTCTACCGAAGAAGAGCAGTTCCACTAAGCTAACTGCCTGGCATTCAGCGGCGAAAGCCGGGTCTTCTGTGAAGAAGCCCCGGCTTTTTTGTGCGTTTGAGGTTGACTCCAGTCGGAGATTCGATTTGGCATGAAGATTCAGTGGCGCCGACTGAGGTTAAAATGCGTGCTCAACTTTGTATAAGAGCGAGAAAGGCAATCTGGTTATGACACCGCGAACTACACCGGCAAAATTCATAGGCGAATAGGCCGCTAGTCCGCGCGCCTTGTGCGCAATCAGCTACCAAATTCATAGTAAAGCGCGGACCGTTCCGCGCTTTTTGCTTTTCTGCATGACTCTTTTTTCGAACACACCATGATCAACATTACGCTTCCCGACGGTTCCCAACGTGAATTTCCCGGCCCGGTAACGGTTGCCGAAGTAGCCGCCTCCATTGGCACAGGGCTTGCCAAAGCGGCCTTGGCTGGCAAGGTCGATGGGAAAGTTGTGGACACCAGTTTCCAGATGACCGGCGATAGCGCGCTGTCCATCATTACCGCGAAGGATGCTGATGGCTTGGAAGTGATTCGGCACTCAACTGCCCACTTGTTGGCCTATGCGGTCAAAGAACTCTTTCCCGATGCGCAGGTCACCATTGGCCCCGTCATTGAGAACGGGTTTTTCTACGATTTTTCCTACAAACGCCCCTTCACACCCGAGGACCTGGCAGCTATCGAGAAGAAGATGACGGCCTTGGCATCATTGGATGAACCGGTAACGCGCCGTGTGTTGCCGCGCGACGAGGCGGTGGCTTATTTCAAAAGCCTGGGTGAACATTACAAGGCGGAAATCATTGGCAGCATTCCTGCGGACCAGGATGTATCTCTATACCGCGAAGGCAAGTTTGAAGACCTGTGCCGTGGCCCGCACGTGCCAAGCACCGGAAAGCTCAAGCATTTCAAATTGATGAAGCTGGCTGGCGCGTACTGGCGTGGTGACCACCGGAACGAAATGCTGCAACGTGTCTATGGCACCGCCTGGGCGACGAAGGATGAGTTGCAGCAACATCTGACCATGCTCGAAGAGGCAGAAAAGCGCGATCACCGCAAACTTGGGCGCGAACTGGATTTGTTTCACATTGACGACCACGCGCCGGGCTTGGTGTTTTGGCATCCAAAAGGCTGGACCCTGTGGCAGGGCGTGGAGCAATACATGCGCCGTGTGTACCAGGAGAACGGCTACCAGGAAGTCAAAGGACCTCAAATCATTGACAAAGGTTTGTGGGAAAAGACCGGACACTGGGATAAATACCGTGAGAACATGTTTGTCACGGAGTCAGAAAAGCGCGAATATGCGCTCAAACCGATGAACTGCCCGGGTCACATTCTGATATTCAAACAGGGTATCAAGAGCTACCGTGATCTGCCGTTGCGCTATGGCGAGTTCGGTAACTGCCACCGCAATGAGCCATCTGGCGGTCTGCACGGGATCATGCGCGTGCGCGGCTTCACACAGGATGATGGTCATATCTTTTGCACCGAAAACCAGATTTTGAAAGAGTGTGTGGACTACACCGCGCTCTTGCAAAAGGTGTACGCCGACTTTGGCTTCAAAAACATCATTTACAAGGTCGCGACTCGACCTGAACAACGCATTGGTTCAGACGAAAGCTGGGACAGAGCTGAGGCGGCGTTGATTGAGAGTCTGAATACGTCTGGCTGCGAATACGAGATTTCGCCGGGCGAAGGTGCCTTCTACGGCCCCAAAATTGAGTACACATTGAAAGATGCGATTGGCCGTCAGTGGCAATGTGGAACGATTCAGGTTGACTTCTCGATGCCAGAGCGTCTCGATGCTGAATATGTTGGTGAAGATGGTGCGCGTCATCGCCCGGTCATGCTGCACCGCGCCATTGTGGGAAGTCTTGAGCGCTTCATCGGCATTTTGATAGAAGAAAGTGCCGGTGCGTTGCCTGCCTGGCTGGCGCCCGTGCAGGTGGCCGTTCTCAATATCACGGATGCGCAGGCTGAATATGCACGTTCCGTGGCTAAAACGCTGCAAAATCAAGGGGTTAGAGTCAATTTAGACCTCCGCAACGAAAAGATTACGTATAAAATACGCGAGCATTCGATGCAGAAGTTGCCCTATTTGGTCGTTATTGGCGACAAAGAGATGGCGGCAGGTGCCGTCGCAGTGCGCGCCCGGGGTGGTCAAGACCTTGGAGTAATGCCTCTGGAAGCCTTTGTGCAAAAAATTCTGGGTGACATTGCCAACAAGTCGGCTTTTTAGTTGGTTTGCCCGCGTGCTCTGTGCGGAAAAAGCTACTGTTTTTGTAGCAGATATTGTGAAGGAATGAGCCATCGCTACTGAATTTCGTGACCGCCGTCAGCGTGAAGAGCGCAAACACCGATTAAACCGGGAAATCATGGCCCCTGAGGTTCGCCTCTCCGGCCCAGACAATGAGCCCCTCGGTGTCGTTAGCCTGATGGAAGCCCTGCGCCAAGCAGGCGAGCTAGATGTTGATCTGGTGGAAATTGCTGCTACGGCGAATCCGCCGGTCTGTCGTTTGATGGATTACGGCAAG
>DAOQRI010000392.1:0-3494 GCA_035355475.1 Rhodoferax sp.
CGCACGCTCAAAGTTCCCAACCTGTCAGCGCAGGGCTATTAGCTGGTGGGCGGACGCCTCTTGCCGGGCGATACGGGAGCGCGGGCCCAATTCATGTTCCAGAATGGGGCCGGTACCCGCCTGACCCTGTATCTGGGAGCCATGCAAGCGCCAGCCCAAAGCGAGGTGACAAAGGAAACAGCGTTCCGGTTTGAGACCGACGGCGCGGTGCCGAGCTTTTACTGGGTGGAGCAGGGCTTCGGCTATGCCCTGTCAGGACCGTTGCAGCGCGATGCCCTGATGCAACTGGCGCAGGCCGTTTACCAGCAAATCAATCAATGAAGGTCGCGCAGCGGATGTGTCGCCGCGCTCCAGGGGCTGACAAAAAACGGCTCCACCATGGCCGCAGTCACATCGTCCAGGCGAGCCGGATTCCAGACGGGCTTGTAGTCCTTGTCGATGGCCAGTGCGCGAATGCCCTCGACTGTTTCACTGGCGTGGCCACTACGTTCCAGGTGGGCGGTGTAAAAGCAGTGTTGCACCAAGTCGCGCTCCATGCGCAGGTCATCGGCGAGTGTCATGTTGCGGGCACGGCGCACTTGCTGCAGCACCACGTGCAGCATGAGGGGACTGCGGTGGCGCAGCGTGGCGGCCATTGCGCGCGCTGGCTTTGTGCCGGATGCTTCCAGCGCAGCGACGATGGCGGGCACGCTTCCAAGACCAAATGCGGCAAACTGTTTGGTATCAAATTCGGCCTTGTCCCTCGTGGAATCTACATAAGCCGCTATCAGAGTCGTAGCAATCCAGCGTTCCAGCTTTTCCAGTGAATCTTGCGTTTGCAGGTCCGCCCACAGCGCAGGCAAGGCCTCTGAGGGTACGCAAACATCCGCCAGGCCCCAGGCCACGGCGTGATCGCCACCAATCGTGTCACCGGTGAGCGCCAGGTATTCGCCCACGTGGCCGGGACATCGGCTCAGGAAGTAGCCGCCCCCCACATCGGGAAAAAGGCCAATACCGGTCTCAGGCATGGCCATCTTGGTGCGCTCGGTGACAATGCGAACGCTTGCCCCTTGGCTGATTCCCATGCCGCCACCCATCACGATGCCATCCATGAAAGCAAGGTAGGGTTTTGGGTAGTTATGAATCAGGTGATTGAGTGTGTATTCCTCGGTGAAAAAATCGTCCAAAGCGGCGTCGCCCGCCAGCGCAGCCTGGTGGAAGAACCGAATGTCTCCACCCGCGCAGAAACCGCCAAACAAGGCTTCCGGGCTGCCTGGGCGGCCGATCTTGTTGCTGCCACGAATGGCAACCGCAAAAACGCCGGGGTCATCGCGCCAGGCCCGCAGGGTAGCCAGCAAAGCCTGCACCATAGGCAAAGTCAGTGCGTTGAGCGCCTTGGGACGGTTCAGCGTGATGAGGCCAACACCATTGGAGACGGCCGTGTGTATTTCAGTGATTGCGTGATTCATGCCTGCATAGTCCTTTGTTTCCAGCCCATCAATTCGTTTGTTAGCAGGGCGCCTATCACCAGTGTGCCACCGACCAGCACCGTGGGTCCGGGCGTTTCGCCCGCCCCCAGCCAGGCCAGCACGATGCCGAACACAACCTCCAGCAGGGCCAGCAGCGACAACTCAGGCGCTTTGAGCACACGGGCGCATAGCACCGACAACACGCAGGGAACGGCGAGCTGGAACACTCCAAGATAGGCCAGCAACCGCAAATCATGGGCGGTGGCCAGAAATGGATAGGCCAGTGGCAAGGTCACCAGGCAACTGATGACCGCGCCCACAAACACCGCAGGCACCAGATCCACATCGTGGCCCTGGGCGTGCGCATTTTGCGTGACCGTCCAATTGGTTGCACCAGCGATGGGGACGCAAAGGGCCACGAGGGTGCCCAGTAGTTGACCACCCGCCAATTGGGCCCCATATATGTAAGCAATACCGGCTCCGGCCACCACGATGGCCACCCAGGTGCGGCGCGGTATGCGGTGCCCAATGAAAATGCGGGCGATAAGTGCAGTCATCAGCGGCCCCAGCGACATGGTCACCAGCACATTGGCCACACTGGTCAGCGTGAGAGCCACCATGTAGGCGGTAAACATCACGCTCCAGCACAGACCGGATACCCAGAATGCGGCGCCCGCGTGGCGGATGTTGGAAAAAACAGCGCGCCCGCGCATCACAGGCAGTATGAAAAGCAAGGCAACCGCGGTAAAGGCTGCACGCCAGAACGTCACCTCAAAGCTGCGTGCTGCGTCCAGATGGCGCGTGACTACACCCGCGGTAGACCACATGAAGGTCACGGCGACCATCAGCAGCACAGCCCGGTTATGAGTCAGTTTCATCGGAAGGCGGCCAATGGCCGCTTCGGGGCGAGCTTAAGAGCGACCAGCGCGTTTGCGCTCGCTTTCGGTCAGGTGGCGCTTGCGCAGACGCACCGACTTGGGCGTGATTTCGACCAGCTCGTCGTCCTCAATGAACTCCACGCCGTACTCCAGCGTCAACTCAATCGGTGGCGTGATCTTGATCACGTCTTCCTTGCCGGAAACCCGGAAGTTGGTCAGCTGCTTGGTGCGTGTTGCGTTGACCACCAGATCGTTGTCACGGCTGTGGATACCGACAATCATGCCTTCGTACACCGGGTCATTGGCGCGCACAAACATGCGGCCACGGTCATCCAGCTTGCCCAGCGCGTAGGTGAAAATTTCACCTGCATCCATGGAGATCAACACGCCATTTTTGCGGCCACCGATTTCACCCTTGTGCGGCTCGTAACTGTCAAAAATGTTGGAGATCAGGCCCGATCCACGGGTCAGGTTCATGAATTCGTTGGTGAAACCGATCAGACCCCGAGCCGGAATACGGTACTCCAGACGCACACGGCCACGACCATCCGGCTCCATGTTCACGAGGTCGCCTTTGCGTTCACCCAATGCCTGCATCACGCCACCCTGGTGCTGCTCTTCGATGTCTGCAGTCACCATTTCGATGGGTTCGTACTTCTCTCCATTGACTTCCTTGAACACCACGCGCGGCTTGCTCACAGCCATTTCGTAACCTTCACGGCGCATGTTTTCCAGCAGAATCGTCAGGTGCAATTCGCCGCGACCCATGACCTCAAAGATCCCTTCTTCGTCGGTTTCTTTCACACGCAGGGCCACGTTGTGTTGCAGCTCTTTTTGCAGACGGTCCCAGATTTGGCGGCTGGTCACATACTTGCCTTCGCGGCCAGCCAGCGGGCTGGTGTTGACACAGAAGTTCATGGTCAACGTGGGTTCATCCACCTTGAGCATGGGCAATGGCATGGGGTTGACCGGGTCTGTAATGGTCACGCCAATGCCGATGTCGGTCAAACCGTTGATCAACACGATTTCGCCAGGGCCTGCTTCGGTGGTCTGCATGCGTTCCAGACCTTCGAATGTCAAAACCTGGTTGATGCGACCCTTAATCGGCTTGCCATCCGGGCCTTCCATCACCACAACATCCATCATGGGGCGAATCGTGCCCTGGCTG
>DAOQRI010000393.1:0-3479 GCA_035355475.1 Rhodoferax sp.
GGTTGGGCAATGCAAGTTGGGCAATGGCGGCCTGGCACTGCGAGCCTGGCGGAGTTGCATGGGAAATAAGCAAGTGCATGGGTAGATTGTCCTGCATGGATGCCACAATCCGGGGATGTTGACATTTCCTTACGAGCTGCGCATTGGCTGGCGCTATACGCGGGCCGGGCGAACGACCCGCCGCAATGGCTTTATTTCGTTCATTTCCGGCGTGTCCATGCTGGGCATCGCTCTGGGTGTGGCAGCGCTCATTATCGTGTTGAGTGTGATGAATGGCTTTCAAAAAGAGGTGCGTGACCGCATGTTGGGCGTGGTTTCCCACATCGAGGTCTATGCCAATGGTGGCCAGGCATTGCCCGACGTAGACCTGACCCTGCGACAGGCGCGCGCCAACCCCGAGGTCGTGGGTGCTGCACCTTTTATAGCAGCCCAAGCACTGTTGGCAAGGGCAGAGGACATGAAAGGTGTCATGGTGCGCGGAATAGACCCGACCCAGGAGCACCAGGTAACCGATGTGGCCGCAGGCGCGCAGGCTGCTGCACTGGCGCGACTGGTGCCTGGTGGCTTTGGGGTGGTTTTGGGTTCAGAGCTGGCGCGGTCATTGGGTGTGCGCAGTGGGGACCGCGTCACTCTGGTGGCACCCAGCGGTCAGCTCACGCCCGGCGGCGTGATGCCGCGCATGAAGCAGATGACGGTGGTCGGTACTTTTGACTCCGGTCACTTTGAGTATGACTCGGCGCTGGCCATGGTGCATGTGGATGATGCGGCCAGGATTTTCAGGCTGGAAGGCCCGTCTGGCGTGCGGTTGAAATTGCGTGACCTGCATGACGCGCGGGCTGTGGCGGATGTGCTGGCGCGTTCGCTGACAGGAGACTTGTATATCCGCGACTGGACCCGCCAGAACCGCACTTGGTTTGCCGCTGTGCAGGTGGAAAAACGCATGATGTTCATCATTTTGACCCTCATCGTGGCGGTAGCGGCTTTCAACCTGGTCAGCACGCTGGTGATGACCGTAACCGACAAGCGCGCCGACATTGCCATTTTGCGCACGCTGGGGGCCAGTCCCGCCAGCATCATGGGCATATTCGTGGTTCAGGGGGCCATGGTGGGTGTGATCGGTACCTTGGCCGGCCTGGCACTGGGTCTGGGCGTGGCATTCAACATCGATGTCATCGTGCCCGCGCTGGAGCAGGCTTTGGGTGCCAGCTTTTTACCCAAGGACATTTACCTCATCAGCCGTATGCCCAGCGACCCACAGCAGGCCGATATTCTGCCTGTGGCGGTGATTGCCCTGGTGCTGGCCTTTGCCGCGACCCTGTACCCCAGCTGGCGAGCCAGCCGCGTCAACCCCGCGGAGGCCCTGCGTTATGAGTGATATTGCCCCCACGCTCCCAGCAGCATTTGGCGCCGCCCACTACCGCATGGTGGCAGAAATGGCAGGTGACGCGACTGCAAAGCTGCCAATCGGCGAAGTCGTTCTGCGTGCGCAGGGCCTGACCAAGCGGTTTACCGAGGGGCGACTGGATGTGACCGTGCTGCGCGGCGTGGACCTGCAAGTGCACCGGGGTGAGACATTGGCCATAGTGGGTACGTCGGGCTCAGGCAAAAGCACTTTGTTGCATCTGCTGGGCGGGCTGGATGCGCCCACCACCGGCTCGGTGCATTTGCATGGACAGGACCTGGCGCATGTTTCGGCTGCAGGTCAGGGGCGTCTGCGCAACCTGCACCTGGGCTTCGTCTACCAGTTTCACCACCTTCTGCCGGAATTCAGTGCGCTGGACAACGTGGCCATGCCACTGACGATTCGACGCCTGGCGCCCGCACAATGTGCCCAAGCGGCCATGCAAATGCTGGCCAGCGTAGGCCTGCAGGACAGGATGCACCACCGCCCGGCGGAGTTGTCAGGCGGCGAGCGGCAACGCGTGGCGATTGCCCGGGCGCTGGTAACCCAGCCGGACTGCGTGCTGGCCGATGAACCCACCGGTAACCTGGACCGTGCAACTGCCGATGGCGTTTTTGACCTGATGCTGAATCTGGCGCGCGACAAAGGCACTGCCTTTGTGTTGGTGACCCACGACGCGGCGTTGGCATCGCGCTGCGCCCGGCAGTTGAGGCTGGTGTCGGGCCAACTGTCGGCGGCGTGATCGCAGTACGCCCGGTAGCCCATGCGCTGGATCGATACCCACTGTCACCTGGATGTGGCCGAATTTTATGAGTCAAATCGGGCTCTGACCCCTGAAATACGTACGCAAGCTGCTATAAAAGGTGTAGCGCATTGTGTGATTCCGGCGGTCCACGCTGCCAATTTCAACACCGTGCGCACACTGGCCCAGACCCTGGGCGACAGCTACTGCCTTGGCATTCACCCGCTCTATGTCCAGCAATCTACGGACGACGATCTGCAAACCCTGCAGGTTGCGCTGGAGGCCCACCTGGCGGACCCCAGGCTGGTGGCGGTCGGCGAGATCGGGCTGGACTACTTTGTGCCGGAGTTGTGCGAGAGCCCGCTGCGGGAACGGCAGGAATTTTTCTACCGCGAGCAACTCAAGCTGGCGCGCCGGTTTGCGTTGCCCGTGGTGCTGCATGTGCGCCGGTCTGCGGACCGTGTGCTCAAACACCTGCGCGATCTGGGGCAAGCGGGGCCGCCCTGGCGTGGAATTGCCCATGCTTTCAATGGCAGCGAGGCGCAGGCGCATGCATTCATCAAGCTGGGGTTCAAGCTGGGATTTGGCGGGGCAGTGACCTTTGAACGTGCGGTGCAGCTGCGGCACCTGGCACAAACCCTCCCTCTGGAGTCGATTGTGCTCGAGACCGACGCGCCCGACATCCCGCCGCAGTGGCTGTACACGACGGCGCAAGACCGGCGCGCGGGCCTGGCCCAGGGCCGCAACGAGCCGGGTGAATTGCCGCGCATTGGCGCGGTGGTGGCGCAACTGCGCGGGATGGCGGTGGAGGATTTGGCCGAAGCCACCACGCACAATGCGTGCGAAGCCCTGCCCAGGCTGGCCGGGCTGCTGGTATAACTGTTTATGGCAAGAAAACTGAGCATGTCGCTACCCGAAGTCAATTTTTCCGATGATGGACCGATACGGCACCTGCACCTGGACAGTATCTGGATCCAGGGCTCCATGCTGGTGGACGCACCCACGGTGCTGGTGCACGAGTACATCCAGCGCATGATGGCCTGGTTGCTGTTTGTGGATCCCAGTGGCGTGGCAAAGCGCCAGGCCTTGCAATTGGGGTTGGGAGCAGCCTCACTTACCAAGTTTTGCCACAAGGTGGTGCGTATGAAGACCACGGCCATTGAGCTCAACCCACAGGTGGTGGCAGCCTGCCGTGGCTGGTTCAAGCTGCCGCAGGACAACGGCCGTTTGCAGGTGGTGCTGGCCGATGCCGAGCAGGAGATCAAAGCACCGCGCTGGCAGGCAGCAGTGGACGCCCTGCAGGTTGACCTGTATGACCAGGAGGCAGCCGGTCCG
>DAOQRI010000394.1:0-3478 GCA_035355475.1 Rhodoferax sp.
AATCTCACACGGGAGTTGCAAGACCACGTCAAGTCACTGCTGGCGCCCTACGAGTACCCCAAAGAAATTGAGTTTGTGGACGCACTGCCCATGACCACCACCGGCAAGGTGCAACGCCGTGTGTTGCGCCAGCAGGAAGAAGAACGCGCCCGCCAACGCGGGTTCGTCCTGTGAAGCTGAGCAATCCATTGCCAACGTCGGGGCGACGTGGCATTCGGTTGCTGACGGGGCTCAAATTCGTGGCCTTTCCCCTGCTGCCTTTTGCAGGCTACTTTGTGTTGAAAGGAGTCGCGGCACTGGTGGTATTCACCGTCGTCTGTCTGGTGCTGTCCAGCGCCCTGCATGCGTGGGTGATGAGCCTGCGCCGCCAGTTCATTCGGGATTCCACCTTTCCCCGCTTTTTGGGTGCCAAGCTGTTAGCGCAGTACCCGCAACTGGTTGCCCGCGACGTGGAGCTGGTGCTGCACGGCTTGCGCCAGTTTTTCTTGGCGCATTTGCGCAGCAACCGCCAGTTTGTGGCCATGCCGTCAAAAGTGGTGGACGCAGCATGGCACGAGTTCATTTTGCATACCCGTGCCTATGGGGCCTGGTGCGACACCGCATTCGGCAAGCTGATGCACCACACGCCGGCCGAGGTGCTGGGCAAAGACCCCAAGCGCAACGATGGCCTGCGCCGCACCTGGTACTGGGCCTGCAAGGAAGAAAGCATTGACCCGCGCAAGCCCAGCCGTTTGCCGCTGCTGTTTGCGCTGGACAAGAAGTTTGGCATTGAAGGCGGCTTCAGCTATGTGCCCGATTGCAGCGACATCAACCGGCAAAGCGGCTCGGATGCCTACTGCGGAACCAGTTTTGGCAGTGGAGACGGTGGTGGAGCAGCTGGCGATTGCAACGGGTTTGGTGGTTGCGAGTCGTCCAGCAGCAGTGATGGTGGCGGCGATGGAGGAGGGGATGGCGGCGGCGGGTGCGGTGGCGGTGGGGATTGAGCACCGCCGGGTGCGCACTACTTCCAGCGCAAGGCTTGTTTTTCAACCAGGTGCCAGGACAGGCCCGCCAGCGCAAACGTGATCACCGTGCACGCCACGACATAGCCTACAAAGCTGATCTCGTGCCACTTGAAGTGGGCCAGTACCTGCTGCACCGGAAAGCCATACAGGTAAGCGCCATACGACCAGTCGCCCATGCGCGGCGGCACGCGGGGCAGCCATGTGCCAACCAGCGCCAGCCACAGCGTCAACGTGCCCAGACCCAACACGTACAGCAGCAGTTGCCAAACGCCATGCGGAAGCAGCAGAGCGGCAACCAACATCGGCAGGGCGTGCCACAGCATGGGTCGCATGTGCGAGCGCCAGCAGGCGTAGACCGCGCCCAGCGCAAACAGCAAGCCCAGCTTGGCATGGTAGTAGTCCAGTTGCAGAAACAGGGCGAACGGGTCCAGCGATGGGGGCCGGGCCAGCAGCATGGCGGCCAGCACCATCGCTGCCAGCGACACTTTGACTTTGAGCGCCCCGGGCAGAAGGCTCAGGCCCGCCAGCACCAGGTAGCAGGTGATTTCGTACGGCAGTGACCACAGCGAACCGTTGATGGCCGACATGGGGTTGTTGGCAAACACACCGGGCAGCGGGTAATGGATATCCCATGCGGTGGCGGTCCACAGGTATTGCAAGGTAACAGGGTGACGCCAGTAGGTGGCCGTTGGCCAGCTGGTCAGTAGCGGCCCCAGCACAAAGACACAGACCACGCAGATCGCAATCAGCCCCGGGTAAATGCGCAATACGCGGCGGCGCGCGAACTCCAACAGATGGGGGCTGCGCTCCAGCGACAGCGTGACCAGGTAGCCGCTGAGCACAAAGAAGATGCCCACGCCCACGCCACCC
This sequence comes from Rhodoferax sp., assembly GCA_035355475.1. Taxonomy (GTDB): domain Bacteria; phylum Pseudomonadota; class Gammaproteobacteria; order Burkholderiales; family Burkholderiaceae_C; genus Allorhodoferax. The sequence goes on from DAOQRI010000394.1 coordinate 1,875, forward strand.
AGCGTGTCGAAGCCCAGCGTGGACATCATGGGTTCGCTCTTTGGTCGCGCTCCCAGTGGAAAGCAATGGCTCAGCAGCACCAGCCATGCCGCCAGCAGACGCAAAATGTCAAAGCGGTTGTCTTGGCGGTTCAGGCTCATGGATGCATCAAATTGGGGCGGGCGCATGCTAGCACGCGCAGTACATCGCATCCCTTTGGTACGATGGTGCACACAACACACAGGAGACCGCCACATGACCCTTCGCCATCCCTTCAAACGCCAGGCTGCACGCTTGGCCCTTGCCGCTGCTGCCGTGACCTTGCTGTCCGGTTTATCCGGCCAGGCCATGGCCCAGGCTTACCCTAGCAAGCCGCTCAAGTTCGTCGTGCCGTTCTCGGCCGGCAGCGCCACCGATGCCGTGGGTCGCATCGTGGCCCAGGCCATGGGCGAGGCGTTGGGTCAGCCTGTCAGCGTGGAAAACAAGGCGGGCGCCAACGGCATTCTGGGTGCCGAGGCTGTGAAGGCATCGGCAGGTGACGGTTACACCTTTCTGGTGACTACCAGCACCACACAGGCCGCCAATGTCAGCCTGTACAAGAAACTGTCGTATGACCCGGTGAAAGACTTCACGCCCATTGGCAAGATCGGTGAGACCGGCTTCATTTTGATGGTGCAGAACGACTTTCCCGCCAAGGACATGAAGGAGTTCATCGCCTATGGCAAAGCCAACCCTGGCAAGCTGGCCTATGGGCATGGCTCGTCAGGCTCGTTGGTCTCGGCTGCCTTGTTGGGTCAGATGGCAGGGCTGGATTTTCTGAGTGTGCCCTACAAGAGCATTCCACCCGCATTGACCGATTTGCTGGGTGGCCAACTGCAGTTTGCGTTTGCCGATGTGGGCAATGCGGTTTCGCAAATGAACGGCGGCCGTCTCAAGGGTCTGGGCGTGACCACCGCCAAACGCGCCGGCAAGGCACCACAAGTCCCGCCGATTGGCGATACGGTGAGAGATTACGCCATGGGCGCCTGGTTCGGTCTGATGGCGCCTGCTGGCCTGCCAGCGGACGTCAAGGTCAAAGTCGGTACGGCATTCGCTGCGGTGATGGCCAAGCCCGAGGTGCGCGAGAAGATCCAGAACGCCGGCATCGACGTGGATTACCAGGATTCCGCGCAATTGGCAAAGACCATCGACTCCGAGATCAAAAAGTGGTCGGGCTGGGTTAAAGCGGCTAACATAACACCCGAATAGGCCTCTAGCCCTCGTGGATATTGCGTAGATAGCTATCAGAGTTATAGCGCATGACGGCTGAAAACTCTGCTGGCCTGGGGGCATTGCACGGCTACCGCGTCATTGATATGACCGGCGTGGTGCTAGGCCCCTATGCCACGCAGATCCTGGGTGACTACGGTGCCGATGTCATCAAGATCGAGCCGCCGGGCGGCGACATCATGCGCCACGCCGGGCCCATGCAGCACCCCGGCATGGGCCACATCTTCATCAACGCCAACCGCAACAAACGTTCGGTGGTGCTGGACCTGAAAAAACCGGATGACCGCGCGAACTTGCTGAAGCTGTGCGCCACAGCGGACGTGCTGGCCTATAACATCCGACCGGCCAGCATGGCG
>DAOQRI010000395.1:0-3471 GCA_035355475.1 Rhodoferax sp.
AATCAATGATGCGAAACTTGCCACCGAAGGGCACCGCGGGCTTGGAGCGCCAGTCGGTCAACTGGTGCAACCGGGAGCCGCGCCCGCCCGCCAGCACCATGGCAAATGTGTTGCGCGTCAGCTGGCTGACAAAACGCGGGTCGCGTCCACTTTTATTGCTGGTACTTGATTCCCGTTCGGAAGTCATGGTTGCGCTCCAGTGGATAGACTGCATTCAATTCTAGGGTGAACCCCCATCGTAGTGTTGACTCAAGTCAAGTGAATGACAAAGGAGGAGCTGGCACAAATGGAGTCAAATCCCTAGGTTGGACGTAAATATGGGCGCGTGTTGCGCCTACCATGCGGGCCTTGACCACCACCGTTTTTTTGAAGGACACACAGCACCATGAAATTGCGCATTGGCGAAGGCTGGGATATCCATGCCCTGGTAGAGGGCCGCAAGCTGATTTTGGGCGGCGTGGAGATTCCACACAGCAAGGGCCTGCTGGGCCATTCGGACGCCGATGCACTGCTGCATGCCATCACCGATGCACTGCTGGGCGCAGCGGCCCTGGGTGACATTGGTACGCATTTTCCGGACACCGACGCGCAGTTCAAGGGCGCAGACTCGTCTGTGCTGCTGGCCGAGGCGGCGCGCCGGGTGCGCGCCAAAGGGTTTGAGATTGGCAATGTGGACAGCACCGTGGTGGCCCAGGCGCCCAAGCTGGCCCCCCACATAGGCGCCATGCGCGAGTGCATTGCCGCTGTTCTGGGTGTGGCGTTGGAGCAGGTTAACGTGAAGGCAAAGACCGCTGAAAAAATGGGGCCGGTGGGTGAAGGCCTGGCCATGGAAGCACGGGCCGTGGTACTGCTCGTATGAATACCCAATCGACATCCATGGGCCTTCATCCCCACCTGCTGCAGCCGCTGGACCTGGGCTTCACCACCTTGCGCAACCGCGTGATGATGGGCTCCATGCACACCGGGCTGGAAGACCGCTTCTACAACTACCCCAAGCTGGCGGCCTACTTCCGGGAACGGGCCAAAGGCGGCGTGGGCCTGATCGTCACGGGCGGCATCTCACCCAATCGCCAGGGCTGGTTGCTGCCCTTTGGCGGCACGCTCAGTTCCAACTTTGATGTGCCCAACCACCGCAAGGTGACGCAGGCGGTGCATGAAGAGGGCGGCAAGATCCTGATGCAGATATTGCACTCCGGGCGCTATGGGTACCAGCCGTTTGTGGTGTCGGCATCCCCTATCAAATCCCCCATCTCGATGTTCAAGCCCAAGGCCCTCACATTGGGTGGCATTGCGTCCACGATCAAGGCCTATGTGCGCTGTGCCAGATTGGCCCAAAAGGCGGGCTACGACGGTGTGGAGATCATGGGCAGCGAAGGCTACTTGCTCAACCAGTTTCTGTGTTCGCGTACCAACCAGCGTGCCGATGCCTATGGCGGCAACATCGAAAACCGCATGCGCCTGCCCGTCGAGATCGTGCGCCAGGTGCGTGCGGCGGTAGGGCCGAACTTCATCCTCATGTACCGCCACTCGGTGCTGGATCTGGTGGAGGGTGGCAACAGCTGGCCGGAAGTGGTCCAGGTGGCACAGGCGCTGGAGGCGGCGGGTGTGACGCTGTTCAACACGGGTATTGGCTGGCACGAGGCACGCACGCCCACCATCGTGACCTCCGTGCCCCGCGCGGCGTTTGCCAGCGTGGCGGCCCGGTTGAAGCAGGCGGTGCGCGTGCCCGTCGTTGCCAGTAACCGCATCAACATGCCGGACGAGGCCGAACACCTGGTCGCCAGTGGCAGCGTGGATATGGTGTCCATGGCGCGGCCGTTTTTGGCGGATTCCGAGTGGGTGAACAAGGTCGCTGCGGGTCGTGTAGACGAAATCAACACCTGCATTGGCTGCAATCAGGCTTGCCTGGACCACACCTTTGCCAACAAGCGTGCCAGCTGCCTGGTGAATCCGCGCGCTGGGCACGAGACCGAGCTGGTGTACCGCACAGCGGAGCGCAAAAAGCGCGTCGCCGTAGTGGGTGCCGGGCCAGCCGGGCTGTCTGCCGCTACGGTGGCCGCTGAATGTGGCCACGATGTCACGCTGTTTGACAGCGCGGACCGCGTGGGTGGCCAGTTCAACATCGCCATGCAAGTGCCGGGCAAAGAGGAGTTTGCGCAGACGTTGCGCTATTTTGCCAAGCGGCTGGAGGTGACTGGCGTACACGTGCAACTAGGCCAGCGTGTGTCGCGCGAGCGATTGCTGGCACAAGGCTTTGACGAAGTGGTGGTGGCAACCGGCATCGTGCCGCGCAGACCCGGCATTCCTGGCGTAGAGCGTGCCAATGTGGTGACCTACCTGGATGTCTTGCAGCGCAAGGTGGTGCCTGGCCCGCGCGTGGCCATCATCGGTGCGGGTGGCATCGGGTTTGATGTTGGCGAGTTTTTGTTGCATGACCCTGCTGAGGTGCTACCGGTGTCGATCGAACACTGGTGCCGGGAGTGGGGCGTGGACCTGCAGGCGCAGTCCAACGGTGGTCTGGTTCCACCGCAGCAGGTCACGCCGTACCGCCAATTGTTCCTTTTACAGCGTAAGGCCACCCGTGTGGGCGCTGGCCTGGGAAAAACCTCGGGCTGGGTTCACCGTGCAGTGTTGCAGCGTAACCAGGTCGAGATGCTCGCCGGTGTGGAATACCAGCGGATTGACGATGCAGGATTGCACATCACCGTGAATGGTCAGGCGCGCGTGCTGGCGGTTGACCATGTGGTGCTGTGTGCAGGGCAAGAGCCATTGACCGAACTGATGCCTGCGCCAGAGGCAACAGCGGCGCCTGGCGCACCGCGCTTTCACACCGTGGGCGGAGCCGCATTGGCCAGCGAGTTGGACGCCAAGCGTGCCATCCGCGAAGGTGCCGTGCTGGCGGCCAGTCTGTAGCTCAGCGCAGTGTGCGCTCAGACACTCGTTACCCGGGGTAGGCGGATATTGGCCGAAAGACCGCCCGAGCGGGCGTTGGTCAGCGAAAACGCGCCGCCCATGCGCTGCACAGTCTTGTCCACAATCGCCAGGCCCAGGCCAGCGCCGTTGGCGGCGGTTCGCGCTGCCTCACCCCGGTAAAACGGCTGGGTAAGGTTGGTGAGCTGCTCGGTGGCCACACCCACGCCGTGGTCCCGGATTTTGATCAGCACCCATTTGTCACGGGAGATGGCGGCAATCTGGATGCGCGCAATACCGGTTTCGGGTGTTTTGCCATAACGCCGTGCGTTTTCCAGCAGGTTGGAAACGATCCGTCCCAGCTCCACTTCGTCGGCCAGCACCAGCAGGTTGTCCTCTAGCTGCAGATTGATCTGCACGTCATCCTGGTCTTTGTAGGAATAGATGCAGGCTTGCACCACATCGGCCAGTACCACCGGAACGAGTTTGTCCTTCTCGGGGCGGGCGTAGTCCAGAAATTTGCCAATGATGGCGTCCAGCTGCGCAATATCGGCTGCCATG
>DAOQRI010000396.1:0-3449 GCA_035355475.1 Rhodoferax sp.
GGCCGGGCACGCCGAACTCGGTGTTTGCGCTGGCCCAGGCTTTTGCGCCCTTGCGCAAGGCGTAGCCACTGCCCGGACAGCCGGGCGGTCAGCGCTTCGGCCGCGAGCCTTTGTGAAGGGTGGCCGTAGTGGCTGGCCTACCATGTTTATGTCTATTGCCGGTAGGCGATATGTCACTTATTGATCCGGCCTCATAAAGTTTGAACCTTTTAGGGATTTGTGTGTCGAAGAGCGTATGGACAAAGAAGACGCAAGATACCAAACACTGGAGCAACTCCACGAGCGGCGCAAGCAAGTCGTGCGATTGCACAAACGCAGCACCAAGATCATGAAGATCATCGACATGACAGGTCTGAGTTACCCGACGGTTCGACGCACGATTGACCTGTATGAGCAAGGCGGCTGGGCAGCCATTCGCCCCGCTGATCGTGGTCGTGACATGGGGGAAGCTCGCATCCTGAGTGCTGAGCAAGAGGCCATGATTCGCAAGACCATTTGCGATAAACGTCCCGAGCAATTGAAGATGGACTTTTGTTTGTGGAGCCGCGCAGCCGTCATGCTGCTGATCGAGCAGGAATGCCGGATCAAGCTGGGTGTGCGCACCGTTGGCAAGTACCTCAAGCGCTGGGGCTTCACGCCGCAAAAACCCATCAAGAAGGCGTATGAACAGCGCCCCGAGGCGGTGCAAACCTGGTTGAATGAGAAATACCCTGCCATTGAAGCCCAAGCCAAGGCTGAGGGTGGTGAGATCCATTGGGGCGATGAAACTGCATTGGTCAACACCGACGTGCGCGGCAGAAGCTACGCACCGGCAGGAAAAACGCCTGTGACCTTTGCAGTGGGGGGCACCCGCCACAAGCTATCCATGATTGCCACCGTCACCAACCAAGGAAAGACCCGCTGGATGATCATTGACGAGTCGTTCAATGCCGACAAGCTGATTGAATTTCTGGAGTCACTGATCAAGGATGCCAAGAAAAAGGTGTTCCTGATTCTGGACAATTTGCGGGTGCATCACAGCAAGCCTGTGAAGGCCTGGCTGGCTGAGCGCACCGCGCAAATCGAAGTGTTCTACCTGCCCAGCTACAGCCCGGAACTCAATCCCGAAGAGCGTTTGAATGCGGACCTCAAACAGGCGATGGGTAAACGGGTTCCTGTGCGCACCAAAGCCAAGTTGAGGGACGCCGCAAATGAACACATGTTCATGCTCGAGAAATCACCCCAGCGCGTCCAGAGCTTCTTCCAAGACCCCAGAGTCAAATATGCGGCGGCTTGAAACTTCTTGGGGCCGGATCAATAGTATCTGCGTTCCCCAACTTAGCCGATTGTTGAACGCACATGAGTACCCACCAGTCGGCATCGCTTGCCGACGCAGACGCGTCGAAGCATTCAGGGGCTAGGAAGCTGGGCCGGTTGGGCAAGCTGGTGTTGCTGTTTGCTGCGCTGATTCTGGCGGTTCCATTGGCGGGGGTCATGGTCGTTACGCTGTACGCGCCGGAAGTGAAGCGCGACACGTTTGCCAATCTGCAGGCCATATCCACACTCAAAGCCCGACAAATCGAGAACTGGCTGGCCGAGCGCCAAGGGGACGGGCAGGTGCTGATGTCCAGCGTCACGCTTGTTGAATTGGCGCGAAAGTGGTCAACCGCGGGCATACCGGAGAGCCAACGAGCCAGCTTGCAAAACTATCTGGACACTTTTCGGTCGAGTTTTGGCAGCACTGCCGTAGCGCTTTTTAGCATCGATGGCCGACTCCTGATCGCCTCGGGCAATGCAACTGGAATCGATCCCCTGGGTGGGCAAAAGCTCTCAGCTTTGCGTGCAGGAGCCATTGAGCGCAGCGACATCTACCGGGACCAGTCAGGTGCGCCCCGTATTCAATGGCTGGTCCCCATTGGCGCGCACAGTGCAACCGATGGCAAGCCGGTGGCTGCTGTTGTGATCCAGGTGGATGTCAACCATTTCATTTTCCCGGTCATCCAGAGTTGGCCTACGGGCAGCCCCAGCGGCGAAACCCTTTTGGTTCGGCACCAGGGCAACACGGCCTTGTTCATGAATGAACTCAAGTATCGCAAGGGCACCGCGATGGTGCTTGCCCCCTCCATGGATACACCTGATTTGCCTGCAGCAGCGGCCATTCGGGCCAATGCCCCAGGCACAACCACGGGCACGGACTACCGGGGCAAGACCGTGTTTGCGGCCTACCGACCGGTAGACGGAACCACCTGGCACATCATCGCCAAGATGGACAAGGAAGAGGTGTTAACCCCCTTGTATGCACTGGCGTTCTGGATCATGGTGATTGCCCTGACCGCAGTGTCCGCACTGTGTGCAGGCTTGTACATCGTGTGGCGCCAGCAACTGCGGGTGCAACGCATGGCGGAGCAGGCGCAGGATGCCAGGCGCGCGCTGGAACGCAGCGCCATGGATGCCACACTCCGCGAAAGCCACGAGCGTGCTCAGATGCTGATGGATGCAGCGCTGGACGCTGTGGTCAGCATCGACGAAGAGGGAACGATCATCAGCTGGAATGCACAGGCCGAGCCGGTTTTTGGGCATGCGGCTGAGGACGCCATCGGCCAAGATCTGGCGGACCTGATTGTTCCCCCGGCAATGCGCGACGGGCATCGCAAGGGCATGGCCCGTTACCTGCAAAGCGGCAAAGCCACCATTCTGGGCAAACGCATCGAAGTGCCTGGTTTGCGCGCGGATGGCACCGAATTCCCCATGGAGCTGACGATCTCCAAGCTGCTGCAGAACGGGCGTCACTACTTCACGGCCTATATCCGTGACATTTCGGTTCGCAAGCGAGCCGAGTTGGAGTTGCAGCGCTCAGTGCAGTTGATGACCATGGTTTTCAACTCCAGCCCGATTGCCGCGTCCATCGTCACGCTGGATGATGCGCGCTTTGTCCAGGTCAACCCCAGTTGGGAGCGTGATTTCGGATGGCCGGTTGATGGGATGTTGGGTAAAACAACCGCAGAGATTGGTCTTTGGCCAGAGGTCGGTAGGCGCGAGGCGATGGTTGATGCGTTGCGCTCGGTGGGCCGAATCATCAACTTTGAGACAGCCTTGTTGCACCGCAACGGTTCCCGCCGCGAGGTGAGCATTTCGGCAGAGATCATCGATTTTGATGGTCGGCCTTGCATCCTGGCCTACACCCAGGACATGACCGATCGCAAGGCGTCCGAGGTGCAGCTCAACCAGTTATCCATGGCCGTGGAGCAAAGTCCGGTGGTGGTTGCGATTACTGATCTGAATGGCGATCTGGAGTATGTCAACGACGCCTTTGTGCGTTCCACGGGGTACACCCGGGAAGAATCCATCGGACAGAACCCCAGGGTACTCCAGTCCGGGGAAACGCCACGCGAAACCTATGCATCCATGTGGGCTGCACTGAGTCACGGGTTGCCGTGGAATGGGGTCTTTTACAACCGCCGAAAAAACGG
>DAOQRI010000397.1:0-3448 GCA_035355475.1 Rhodoferax sp.
CTGACCGACCCGGCGCTCAAGACTTTGTTTTCCGACGCGGCGAAGGCCGGGTTGAATGACGCCGACCAGGCCAGCTTGACCGAGATGCAGCGAGAGTGGGCCCTGGTCAACCGCCTGCCGCAAGACCTGGTCGAAGCCCAAAGCCTGGCCAGTGCCCGCTGCGAACATGCCTGGCGTACACAACGCCGGGCCAACGACTGGCAGGGTTTTCTCTGCAACTTTCGTGAGGTGGTGAAACTGGCTCGCCAGGAGGCCCATTTCCTGGCAGACGCCACGGGCACCACGCCTTACGAGGCCCTGATGGACAAGTTTGAGCCCGGCATGTCGGAGGCCGCTATCGCCCAGCTGTTTGGTGATGTCAAGACCTGGCTGCCGAACCTCATTACTCAGGTTATCGCCAAGCAACAAAGCGAGGCAGTGGTGGAAGCCAAAGGACCGTTCCCCATTGACAAACAACGCGCCTTGGGCGTTGAGGTGATGGGCCTGCTGGGCTTTGATTTTGATGGCGGGCGGCTCGATATTTCCACGCACCCCTTCTGCGGTGGTGTGCCGCAGGACGTGCGCATCACCACCCGCTACAACGAGGCTACGTTTGCCCCCAGTCTGATGGGCATCATCCACGAGACCGGCCACGCGCGCTACGAGCAGCGCCTGCCGCGCGAAACGCTGCACCTGCCGGTGGGGCGCGCCCGCTCGATGGGCATCCACGAGAGCCAGAGCCTGTCGTTCGAGATGCAACTGGCGCGCAACCCGGCCTTTCTGCAACTGATCGCACCACGGGTCAAAAAGCACCTGGGCGACCAGGCCGCATTCGACGCGGACAACCTGGCGCGCATGATCACACGCGTCAAACGGGGCTTCATCCGGGTCGACGCGGATGAACTGACCTACCCGGCCCACGTGATCCTGCGCTTTGAGATTGAGCGGTCGCTGATCGCCGGGGAGATAGAGGCCGATGACATCCCCGCGTTGTGGGCCACCAAGATGCAGGACTACCTGGGTGTGGACGTGGCCGGCATCTTTGACAACGGTTGCATGCAGGACATCCACTGGCCCATGGGCATGTTTGGCTATTTCCCCAGTTACACGCTGGGCGCCATGTACGCTGCGCAGTATTTCGCCACCATCCGCAAGCTGTACCCCGATATGGACACGCGCATTGCCAGCGGCGACCTGTCACCGGTGATGGACTGGCTGGACGCCAACATCTGGAGCCAGGCGAGCCGATGGTCTACCCATGCATTGGTGACCCGCGCCACCGGCGAACCCTTGAACGCAGCGCACTTCCGCCGCCATCTGGAGTCCCGTTACCTGGGTGTGTAAGTACGTTCGGCCGCAATCGGAGCGGGTGGACATCTTGCAACGAGTCGTTGAAAGAAAGTGACAGAAATCAACGCCAACTCTGCTTTTCATTGAGTTGGCACCGCCAGTCATGCACAATGATTGGGTTATTAATACGGGATGTACGAAATGAAAGCACTATTCTGTTACGGGTTGGTGGCGACGGCGCTACTGGGGTGTGGCGGCGGGAATGGCAATGACTGTTCATTGGCGGTGAATTATTGCAACGTCGCGCCAGTTGCCAATCCGGGTGGTGCACAAAGTGTCCTGATCGCTACACCCGTGACGCTGGATGGCAATGGTAGTTCTGACCAAAATGGCAACCCGCTGACCTATGCTTGGTCCTTTGCATCCAAGCCCGCGGGCAGTGCTGCGGTCTTGGCGTCGTCCACGTCGGCTAAAGCGACATTCGTTCCTGATCTGGCTGGAATTTACTTGGTTAGTTTGGCCGTGAGTGACGGAAAAGCCAGCAGTCCTTCCGTCACTGTTACGGTCACTGCGAGTGCCACCAATCTTTCCATTACCCAAGCGCCTTTTGCGAATGCAAGCGCCATCCCCATTCGATTTGCTGCCACGTCGGTGGGCGGTAGTAATGTCACTCCTCAATTGAGTATTGGCGATGTTCCTAACGGAACTGCCCGATTTGCCATCATCATGGACGACGAAACTGCACCCTGCCAACCCGGCTTGGGCGCATGTCGCCATTGGGGCGTGTTCAATCTGCCGGTTGCCAAGACCTTCATCAATGAAGGGGAAAACCTCTTGCTGCAAAGCGGGGCGGTATACGGGACCAATTTTTCTGGTACGGTGGGCTACATGGGACCGAGTGCAACTTCTGGCCACACTTATAACTTGACGGTTTATGCGCTGGCTGCGGCCATGCCATTCATTACCGGCAAGCCAGAGTTCAACCGAGCCAAGTTTGAAGTTGATTTCAAGGATTTCATCCTTGGCAAGGCAACCCTGACTGGTGTCTATCCTTAGCGTGCTCATCAAGTGAGGAGCTTCTAGCTTGGCAAGCCGGGCACTGTAAACCTCATACGGTTTGCACCGGCCCGGTTTGACTAGCTTCACCCATCATCGGGGCTGCAATCTCGTCAAACTGCTTCTGGCTCTTGTGCGGGAGGGGATGGCGCCAGTGGAATCTTTTACTTCAGGCTGTCGCAGTCTGCACCGCCGGTCAGACGCACCTTGAGCGGCGCGTTGGCGCCTTCCTGATACTTGTTCCACACGCTTTCGGACACGTTGCAAGTCCAGGTCTTGCCTCCAGAAGCTAGCGTCAGCACATAGCTTTCCCGTCGGGCGCCCTCACGCTCGGAGCCCAATGCGCCCACACCTCCAGCCACGCCAGCACCCAGAAAGTTGGAATTCAGGTTGCTCACCGCGGGCCAGACGGGCATCAAGGCATTCTGGGTATCGGCTTTCACCGAGCGCACACTGCGCCATCGGTTGACCTGGTAGCGGCAGCGGTCGTCATACACCGGCTCACTGCGGTAGCGCGGCGTGCATTCGCGCCGTTTCACAAAGGTGCCATCGCCCTTGTCGATGCGCTCGTCGTGGCAAGTCTGGCCGTCCGCAACCTGGCGGGTGGAGCGTTGTGCACGGCTGCGTGAGACGCCATAGGCATCGGCCGGTAGGCTGTCGCACCAGGCGGTGTCTGACACTCTCGCCATCTGCTCAATCTGGATCTCGCGCGCCCAACTGCGTTGGGCCACCGTTGCTGTCGTCTCCTTTGAACTGGTGAACAAAAAGATGATGCCAACCACCATCAGTGCCAAAGCAGCCAACGCCCAGCGCAGCCAGCCCATGCTGCGTGTCACCGGAGCGGGCGTACTGTCCGGCTCAGCCGGTGCCGAAACCGTGTCCACAACAAGCGCCACCGGTTTGGTGCCATCCTGGCCCGCGCCGCAATTGGTGCAATGTGCGGCCGCGCGCGAGTTGGGCGAACTGCAATAGGCACAGCTCCAGTCAGCGCCGACAAACTGGTGGTTTTTGGCCTCTACCTCTTCACCTTCCCGGGGGAAATGGCGTTTGGTGGGGTCCTGCGCCGCGCCGCAGGTCGGGCAATGCCGGTGGCTGTCGCCTAGCAGACCGAGGGTGTTGCACT
>DAOQRI010000398.1:0-3445 GCA_035355475.1 Rhodoferax sp.
CCGTGCTTGATGGCGTTTTCCACCAGGCTTTGCAGCATCATGGGCGGGAATTCGGCGGACAGCAGGCCATCGCTGACGCGCACATCGGTGTGCAGGCGCTCTTCCATGCGCACTTTCAGTATCTCCAGATACGGACGGATCACTGCCAGCTCACGCCCCAGGTCACGGGTGCTTTGCGCATTGGCCTCGCGCATGGTGGGCATGCTGGCACGCAGCAGCGCAATCAGGTTCTTCTGCATGATGCTGGCGCGCGCCGGGTCGGTCTCGATCAGGTGGTCAATGCTGGCCAGTGTGTTGAACAGGAAGTGCGGCTCCACCTGGGCCTGCATGGCGGCCATGCGGGCCTCCACCACCTGGCGCTTGAGCGATTCGGACTCCGCCACTTCAGTCGCCTGCGCAGCCTTGGCTTCGGCCTGCACCTTGCCCTTGTAGGTGATCTTGATGACGGCCGAAATCAGCAGGAACCACATGGTCATGGGCATCAGCGGGTCGCCAATCTTGTGCCGGATGATGCGCCGTTCGGGTGCTGCGTTGTCTTCCTCAAAGGCGTTCTCCGCCTCCTTGCGGGCTTCTTCCAACGCGTCCTTGATTTCCTGCTTGGCCTCATTGATGGCCCGGCGCACCTCGTTGGAATCGGACCCCGGTGGCAGCTTGATATGCACGCCGGGCAGGTTCACGGTCACACCGTCGTTTGCATCCGCTTCGGGTACAGCCGCCGCGCTGTCACTGGCCGGCGTGGATGCGCCCACAGCGGGCGCGCTGGCGGCGGGCTTGGTGGTGATGTGCACACCACTTTCGTCGATCGATATGTTGACGCGCTCATCTTTGCCGCTGATGATTTTCTTCTGGCGTTTCAACTCCACCGGCGGTCGGGGCGGCTTGGGCGGTGCGACTTCAGGCTCCAGCTCCTCCCAGTAGGTCCAGTTCAAGGGAGGCTGGTCGTGGATGATGCCCATCGAGATGAGCAGAACCAGCGCCAGAAACAAGAACCGACCCCAGGTAATACTGACCAGCCAGCCCGCATAGGCATGAAACAGCTTGAGAAACCGCTCGCTAAAGCGGCTCCAGGTGCCTGTCCCGGCGATTGAGTGTGTAGTGTTCTGCATGGTGCGTATTCTGTGGCGAATGTGATGGGGCTGACTGTACCCAGCCCTCCAGGAGTGGCGCCACCGCTTTGCGATGCGCCGGGCCCAACTGCAGACAGGCTGCACTTTGGGCTGACAAGCTGCAGGCATGTTCCGGGCACAGCAAGAGCGTGGGCGGCAAAGCGTGTTGCGCAGGTAAAGGAGGAGCCCGCGCAGCGGGCGGGGGACACGGAGCAGAACGCTTTGCCGCACACGCTCTTGCTCTACCTGCGCAAGGCAGGTTTATCATTGGCGCATGACCAGCGCTACCGATCTGGCACAAATTCGCTTGGACAACGCCATGGGTCTGTTCGATGAGTTTGTGCGAAACACCATCAAACACCCCGACGCCGCCACCCTGCGAGGACTGGAAGGCCGGTTTGCAGAAAAAGTTCACATCCAACCGAGCTACTGGAGCCAGATCAAGGGCCGCTCCCGCCAGATTGGCGAACGCCTGGCCCGCCAGTTCGAACTGTTGTGCCACAAACCCAATGGCTGGATGGACCAGATCCACACGCCGGGTGCCGCTGCGGCGACCAGACCCGCTGTGGCCGCCGAATCCCCCAGTGACAGCCACGCACCGCGGGACGATGATGAGCGCTTCATTGTGGGGCTGGTGCTGACCTACTACCGGCGTCACCCGCAAAAGGCCAGGACCCGACTGCTGGACCTGTTGGGCGAGGTGCTGACACCGTCTGCCACGCCCGCAGCGTCTGCTGGCGGGGCCAAAGACAAGGCTGCACAACCCAAGCCAGCGCCCACGCCAGCCGAGACCAACGCGCTGTGGCTGCGCTCCCAGGTCGGTGTGGCGCCACTGCGACAAAAAAAATAGGCAGCTGTCTATTGGGATAAATTCTATTTGCTCAAGATAAGTTTTAATTTATCATTTGAGCAAGTTTGTAGCCGACATTCCCTCATTCTTTATCAAGGGCCCGGGTGCGAATCAGCACCCGGGCCCTTTTTTGTTTTCCTCTCATTTTTCTCAGGAGAAGACCATGACCTTTCTGACCCACATTCCTCCCAACATGGGCGCGCAACTGTCCATTGCGAATCACGCCCTGCCAATCGACAACCGATCCCGAGCTGGCTCCCTGCGCTTTGTGTGCGGCCTTGCCAGACCCCCCAGTCCGTAGTTCAATCCGGCGCCCGCTAGCGATGCGGTCGCCGATTCAGGAGACCCCATCATGACCGTCAGTTTGTTTTCGCAGACCTTTCCACTGGCTGCACCCCGCCGTCCATCGGCAAGAAGGCTTTTGTCTGGTGTCTTGCGCAGCGCCAGTGTGGTGTTAGCCCGCCTTGCGCGCAGTCTTGCCGCGGCCGAGCGCGAACGCAAACGCCCCCCCGCCGAGTGGGTGCTGGAGTTTTATGCCGAGGCCGGAGCCCCCGAAGGCGCGTTGTACGTAGACGGCCAACTGGTTGGCTATTTGCCCGGGGTCAAGAGGCTATAACAGCCACCCTACAATCGCGGGTTTGCGCCCGACCCCGGCGCCAACACCTTCCCAAAAGGAACCGCGATGACCGCCACGCTCTCCGTTTTTGCCCAACGCATCGCCAGCGCCCAGGCCGCTTTAAAAGACCTGGGGCTGGCGGCCTGTCTGGTGCCTTCGAGTGACCCGCACCTCTCGGAATACCTGCCGGCACGATGGCAAGGGCGTGAATGGCTATCGGGCTTCACCGGCTCCATGGGAACGCTCACCCTGACCCCAAGCCGCGCGGCGCTCTTTGCCGACAGCCGCTACTGGACCCAGGCTGAAACGGAACTCGCGGGCAGCGGGATCGAACTGGTCAAGATCGAGACCGGTGCGGCCACCCACCATGTGCAGTGGCTGGCCAGCAACGTGGCAACCGGGCAATCGGTCGGTGTCGACGGTGCGGTGCTGGGCCTGGCCGCTGCGCAACAGTTGCGCGAGGCCCTGTCCAAGGTGGGTGCCACCTTGCGCACCGATGTGGATCTGTTTGCACACATCTGGCCGGACCGCGCAGGCCTGCCCCAAGCCCCGGTATATGAGCACGACGCGGCGTTTGTCGGCGCGCCCCGCAGCACCAAACTCGCACAAGTGCGCGACGCCATGGTCCACGTCAAGGCCAGCCACCACTTCATTTCCACCGTGGACGACATTGCCTGGCTGTTCAACCTGCGCGGCTCGGACGTGTCTTACAACCCGGTGTTCCTGGCCCATGCGCTGGTCGACATGCAGGCGGCGACGCTGTTCGTGGCCGAGGGCAAAGTCCCTGCAGACGTGGCCACCCGCTTGCACAGCGACGGCGTGGCCGTGCGCGACTATGCCCAGGCCGCTGCCGCCCTGGCGGCGCTGCCCGCC
>DAOQRI010000399.1:0-3434 GCA_035355475.1 Rhodoferax sp.
ACAAATTGTTCAAAGCCGGTTTCCGCTCCAACAACCTGGACCCCAATGCACGCCACTGCATGGCGTCAGCAGTATTCGGTTTCATCCGCACGTTCGGCGCCGACGAACCCATGGGATGCTATGACGACATAGAGCACGCGGACACCTTTGTGCTGTGGGGCTCCAATATGGCGGAAATGCACCCCATTCTGTGGTCCCGCATGACGGACAGGCGATTGACTGCCAAGCACGTAAAAATCAAAACGCTGTCGACCTTTTCGCACCGGTCAACCGAATTGTCCGATTCCGAGCTGATCTTCAAGCCGCAGTCTGATCTCGCGATCATGAACTACATCTGCAACTACATCATTCAAAGTGGTTCAGTCAACGAAGACTTCGTCAAGAAGCATGTCAATTTCGCCGAAGGTGTGACCGACATCGGGTATGGCCTGCGCCCCAACCATCCGCTGGAACAGAATGCCATGAACAATGGCTACCCAGGCGCGGATGGCAAGCCACGCGGCAATCCGATGGATGCAAAGCCCATCAACTTCGAGCAGTTCAAGGCTTTCGTCGCGGAATACACACTTGAGAAAGCCCATGAGATCTCAGGCGTTCCGAAAGAGAAATTGCTTGATCTTGCCAAAACCTATGCTGACCCGAAGACCAAGGTGACGTCGTTCTGGACCATGGGCTTTAACCAGCACAGCCGTGGTACCTGGGTCAACAACATGATCTACAACATCCACCTGCTGGTGGGCAAGATCTCGGAGCCTGGCAACAGCCCCTTCTCCCTCACGGGCCAACCCTCAGCCTGTGGAACCGCGCGCGAAACCGGCACTTTTGCACACCGTTTGCCAGCCGACATGCTGGTCGCCAACCCGGCGCACCGGGAGGCTGCCGAGAAGATCTGGAAAGTCCCCGGTGGCACGATTCAGGCCGCACCCGGATTGCATGCGGTGGCACAAAGCCGCGCACTCAAGGACAGCAAGCTGAATTTCTATTGGACGTCTACCACCAACAACATGCAGGCCGGCCCCAATATCAATGGGGAAATCTATCCCGGTTGGCGCAATCCGGACAACTTCATTGTGGTGTCAGACTGCTACCCCACGGTGTCTGCTGTCAGTGCGGACTTGATCCTGCCTTCCGCCATGTGGATGGAAAAGGAAGGGGCATTCGGCAATGCCGAGCGACGCGGCCAATTCTGGCGCCAGCAGGTCAAGGCTCCTGGTGAAGCCAAGAGCGATTTGTGGCAATTCGTGGAATTTTCCAAGCGCTTCAAGACAGAAGAGGTCTGGACGGCTGAAGTACTGGACAAGAATCCCCAGTACAAGGGCAAAACACTGTATGACGTGCTCTACGCCAATGGACAGGTCGATCAGTTTGGCAAGCCTGAAGCAGCACGTGTCAATGCCCACGCGTGGGCCAACTACACCAATGACGAAACTGACGCGTTCGGTTTCTATTTGCAAAAAGGGCTTTTTGAAGAGTACCGCAGGTTTGGTCTGGGAAAAGGCAAAGACCTGGGCGAGTTCGACATCTACCACAAGGCACGCGGCTTGCGTTGGCCAGTGGTCAATGGCAAAGAAACCTTGTGGCGCTACCGCGAAGGTTTTGACCCGTACATCAAGAAGGGCGAGACCCTCAAGTTCTACGGAAAACCCGATGGCAAAGCCGTGATTTTTGCCCTGCCCTACCAGCCAGCAGCCGAGATGCCCGACAAGGACTACGACTTGTGGCTGTGCACCGGGCGTGTGCTGGAGCACTGGCATACCGGTTCCATGACGCGGCGTGTGCCAGAACTGTACCGCTCCATGCCGGATGCCTGGATCTACATGCACCCCGATGATGCCAAGAGCCGCGGATTGCAGCGTGGCGATACGGTGAAGGTTGCAACGCGGCGCGGTGAAATCACCACCAAGGTCGAAACACGTGGGCGCAACAAACCGCCACTGGGACTGGTGTTTGTACCCTTCTTTGACGAGAACCGGCTGGTCAACAAGCTCACGCTGGATGCGACCTGCCCTATCTCCAAGGAGACTGACTACAAGAAGTGTGCGTGCAAGGTCGTCAAGGTCTGATGGGGTTAGACACCAGCAAAGCACAAATTTAGCGATGGACCTAACCCGATCTTCAGCACCTGTATGAACGACTCCACCAAAGTCAGCAATGCGGAGCGGCGAACATTCGTGCTCAACGCCGCGCGCATGGGTTGTGGCGTCAGTATGCTGGGTTTGGGCCTTGGGTTGGCGGTAAACCAGGCCAAGGCCTTGCCAGCCCAGGCTCTACGACCACCAGGTGCGGGGTCCGAGAACGCCTTCCTGGGTGCCTGCGTACGCTGTGGTCTGTGTGTCAGGGACTGCCCGCCCAACATCCTTCATCTGGCCACTCCGGGGCAACCTGTCACAACGGGCACGCCGTTCTTTGTGTCCCGCATAGGCGCCTGCGAAATGTGCGAGAACGTACCGTGCGTAAAAGCCTGCCCAACCGGTGCGCTGGACCATGGGCTTACGGACATCAAAAAAGCGCGTATGGGGTTGGCGGTATTGGTTGACAAGGAAACCTGCCTCAACTTCCTGGGCCTGCGCTGCGATGTGTGCTACCGGGTTTGCCCACTCATCGACAAGGCGATCACTCTGGAGTTGCGCCACAACGAACGAACCGATAAGCACGCTATTTTCGAGCCGGTTGTGCATTCGGACGCGTGTACGGGCTGTGGCAAGTGCGAGCAAGCCTGCGTCTTAAAGACTGCTGCCATCAAGGTATATCCCATCCATCTCGCCAAAGGGGAAATGGGCGATCACTATCGGTTGGGATGGGTAGAACAGAAAAAAAATGCAGGCCATTCACTGATCGAAAGTCAGGGAAACCTGGACCTTCCAGACCGGATGCCAGAAGGCCTCAAGTTGCCAGGGCATTTTGACCCCGGCAGCAAGGACACACCGCGATGAGCCTGTTCAATCGCACATCAGTAGGCCAGGAGGCGCTCGAAGCCAAGGGCTGGTGGAAGTCCAACCAGTGGCTGGTATTGCGAAGATCCAGCCAGTTAGGCCTGCTGCTGCTCTTTCTGGTCGGACCCTGGGCGGGAATCTGGGTCGTCAAAGGCAATTTGAGTTCCAGTCTGACGTTAAATGCTCTGCCGCTGACAGATCCCTACGTGTTGCTGCAGGCTGTCGCAGCCGGGTATTGGCCGCAGGCTACGGGTCTCATTGGAGCATCTATCGTTCTGGCGTTCTACGCAATCTTTGGAGGCCGGGCCTATTGTTCGTGGGTCTGTCCTGTTAACCCAGTAACTGACCTGGCCGCCTGGTTGCGCCTTCGCCTGGGTATCCGTGGCGGAGCCCATTTGTCACGCGACACACGCTATTGGATCCTGGGCATGACGCTCGTGGTCAGTGCTGTAACGGGCACGGTTGCCTGGGAGTGGATCAACCCGGTCACCATGCTGCACC
>DAOQRI010000400.1:0-3433 GCA_035355475.1 Rhodoferax sp.
TAGCTGCTTAGTAGCTGCTACGGCCACCGCCGTAACCACCGCCGCCGCCGCCACTGCGGCCGCCGCCACCACCACCGTAGCCGCCACCGCCGCTACGGCCGCCGCCAGCACCGCCGCCGAAGCCGCCGCCGCCAGTACGGGGAGGACGTGCTTCCATTGGACGCGCTTCGTTGACCACGAGACCACGGCCACCAAATTGTTGGCCATTCATGCCACCGATGGCTGCTTGTGCTTCCGCATCGCTGCCCATTTCCACAAAGCCGAAGCCTTTGGAGCGGCCCGTGTCACGTTCCATCATGACTTTGGCGCTGGAAACGGAACCGTAGGCTGCAAACGCTTGTTGCAAGTCTTCATCACGGAAAGAATAAGGCAGATTGCCTACGTAAAGTTTGTTGCCCATGTAAGGACTCCTCAAAATAACTCTCAAAACGCGATGGTGTCCAAACCCGCAATCAACAAACCAATGAAGACTTAAAGCAGACGCGAAACTGGTAAATCACCGCAAACCCGTACACCGAATTTTCGGCAATACTGCACCATTATGCGGGTAATTCGGCGGTTCGCCTAATTTTATTTCGGGGGAGCTGCGTTTTCGACAGAATCGTCGGGAGCGGTGTAGTTTCGCCACTGCTGCAAGCTGTTGCGCATGGTGAGCATCTGTCGCTCAAATCGGGGGCATGCGTCGCAAATAACCATGTGCATGCGCAGTGCCAGCCGGTCAGCCAGGCCCAGTGGGCGATCCTCACGCGCGACCAGCAGGGCAGCGACTTCGCGGCAGGTTCGGTTGAAGGGCATCATCTTCATGCGCTGGCTTTCATGTACCAATTGAGTTCCAGGCATTCACGCAAACGCAGGCGAGCCCGGTGAAGCTGGACATAAAGATTGGTCGGGGTCAGCTGCAGTTCCTTACATATTTCTTCGCTGGAGAGTTCCAGCCATTCCCGCATCAGGAACAGGCGACCTTGCGAAGCAGGGAGTTTGCTGGCGCAAGCCTCCAGAATGGCAAAAAATTGCTGGCTGCTAGCCTGCTGCTCCGGGTTGCCCCAGTCAGAGGGGGCTTCGACGAAGTGGCCATCCGCGTGAAACGCAATGTCCTCCAACGGGTCGGATTTTTCGTCGTCTGTGTTTTCTAGGCCGCTGATTTCGCGGTGGTGGTGGCGCAGGGTGTCGATGACCTTGTGCTTCAGGATGCCGACCAGCCAGGTTTTGAGTTGCGACCGGTTACCAAAGGACTGCGGCTTGGCCAGTGCCGCGACCATGGTTTCTGACACAGCATCTTCGGCCCAGGCGTCATTGCGCAATTGCAGGCGTGCGAACTTGAGCAGGTAATCCTGCAAGGCAACAATCTGCTGTTCAAAAGGCGTCATTGTCCGTATGGTACGCGGGCTGCGGGAAATTATTTTCAATCGACTGTAAGAATCGGGCTTTCATACAGACTAAACCATAACCAGCGAAGACATGCAGTTTGTGCAAGACTTCGCTGGTTTCACTTCAACTTGTCAAACCCAGGAGTTTTCAATGAACCAACGTGCAATGATTGCTGCCACCGCTGCGGCTGTGATGTCCCTGTCCATGGTTTCCGCACCCGCGGCTGCCCAGGAAAAGGAGAAATGCTTTGGCATCGCCAAGGCGGGTCAAAACGACTGTGCCAGCATCAACGGTGCGCATTCATGCGCCGGTCAGTCCAAAGTTGATATGGACAAGATGGAATGGAAATATGTTGCCAAGGGCACCTGTAAAAGCATGAAGGGCTTGTCGCAAGACGAAGCCAAGATGCTGAAGAAGAGCTGATCGCCTAGACGCTTGCGAATGCGCTCTGTGAGTGACGCCAACGTGGGCCATGTCGGCATTGGTTGGCGTCATGCCCACTACGCCGAGTTGCTGGAGCGCAGCCCGACTCTCGATTTTCTGGAAGTGCATTCCGAGAACTTCTTCGCAGACGGCGGCGCAGCTTTGGCGGTTCTCGAGCGTGGCCGTGCCCAATACCCTGTCAGTCTGCATGGGGTAGGGCTATCGCTGGGGTCGGCAGTCGGTTTGGATAATTGGCATTTGGACCAGTTGGCGCGCTTGGTGCAACGCGTGGATCCGGTGCGGGTAAGTGACCATGCTTCGTTTGCGCGGGGGCGGTTCAAGGGCGCAACCGTGCATGCCGCTGATCTATTGCCGATTCCCTTCAGCACCGAGGCGCTGGGCGTGTTGTGTGCCAACGTGGGCCGCGTACAGGACCGGCTTCAGCGTGTATTCATGGTGGAAAACCTCTCGGCGTACCTGCACTGGAATCCCTTTGACGGCGAGCGCGCCTGGATCGAGACCGAATTCCTGACCACACTGGCCCGGCGCACGGGGTGTCAGTTGCTGGTGGATGTCAACAATATCTATGTCAATGCGCTGAATGCGCAGTTGCGTGATGGCGTGGCATTGGACCCGGTGCAGAGCTGCCGGGACTGGATCGATGCCATTCCCGCTGACGTGGTGGGAGAAATCCACCTCGCTGGCCATTGCCATGTAAGTGATGCGCATGGTGACATCGTCATTGACGATCATGGCAGCCGTGTGTGTGATGCGGTCTGGGACTTGTACCGCCATGCCATAGGGCGTTTCGGAAATGTGCCGACCTTGATCGAGTGGGACACCGATGTCCCATCGCTTGACGTATTGCTGGACGAGGCCTGGCGGGCACGCACCCATTGCACCGACGTTTTGCAGCTTTTGACGCGGCCTACCTCCCAGGAGGGCAGGTCATGAGTGCGTTGGCCCGCCAGCAGCAGGCGTTGCTGGATGCACTGCTGGCATGGCCTAGCGAGAATGCTATGAAAAATATAGCTTCTTATGTAGAAGATACGCGGTCTAGAGGCCTAAAAGCCTATCAAACCAATGGCCATGCGTTGGCCGAGCGGGCCCTTGCTGCCGCCTACCCGGTGCTGGCCCAGATTGTGGGTGATGAAAGTTTTGCAGATTTGGCGCGGGCTTTGTGGCACGCGCAACCGCCGCTGTGTGGCGATGTGGCCTGCTGGGGCGGTGGGCTGGCGGCGTTTGTGCGGGCCAGTGCGCAATTGAAGGACGTGCCGTACCTGGGTGATGTGGCTCGGGCCGAATGGGCGCTGCACCAATGTGCCAGTGCGGCGGACGGCGCGGCAGACCTGCAGACTCTGGCCCTTTTGACGACCCATGACCCGCAGCAGTTGCGCCTGCAATTGTCGCCGGGTTGCGCGGTGGTGCGAAGCGCCTGGCCGGTGGCCAGTATCTTGACCGCGCACCGGGATGGCAGCCCCTCATTTGAGCAAGTGGGAGAGATGCTGCGCGTCGCCTGTGCTCAGGATGCTGTTGTGTGGCGCTGTGGCTTGCGACCGGGCGTACGGCTGGCAGTCAAGGGCGAGACAGCACTGTTGTTACCTTTGTTGCGCGGCGAATCGGTGGCCGAGGCGCTCGATGC
>DAOQRI010000401.1:0-3396 GCA_035355475.1 Rhodoferax sp.
GCAGGACGTACGCATGGAGCCGGGCGAAACGGTATCGGTTGGGGGCTACCAGTTCAAGATGATTGGCGTAAAAGACGTGACCGGTCCCAATTACGCCGCCGCGCGCGGTGAATTTGAAGTGACCAAGGGTGCTGGTGCCGCCAAGATTCTGGAGCCCGAAAAGCGCAACTATTTTTCGTCCACCATGCCCATGACGGAAGCCGCGATTGATGCCGGGTTTACCCGGGACGTTTACGTCTCTCTGGGTGAACCGCTGGAAGGCAAAGCCTGGGCAGTGCGTGTGTACTTCAAACCTTTTGTGGACTGGATTTGGGGTGGTTGCGTTCTCATGGCGCTTGGCGGGCTGTTTGCCATGTCAGACCGGCGCTATCGCTTGCGGGTCAAGGAGGCTGTGAAACCATGAAAGCAAAGTTTCTGATCCCGCTGGCACTCTTTGGCGTGCTGGTGGTGTTTCTGGCAGCCGGTTTGGGGCTGGATCCGCGGGAGGTTCCATCACCCCTGGTGAACAAACCCGCTCCTGCCTTCAAAGTGCCACAGCTGGAGCAGCCCGAGATGCAGTTCGCAGCTGAAGATCTCAAGGGCCAGGTCTGGCTGTTCAACGTGTGGGCCTCGTGGTGCGTGGCATGCCGTCAGGAACACCCGGTGCTGATGCAATTTGCCCGTCAGAAGCTGGTTCCGATCGTCGGGTTGGATTACAAGGACAAGCGCAAGGACGCGCTGGGTGTGCTTCAGCGCAGTGGCAACCCGTATGACATCAACGCGTTTGACGAGGATGGCCGCGTGGGCATTGACTATGGCGTCTATGGCGTGCCAGAGAGCTATGTCATCGACAAGGCGGGCGTCATTCGCTACAAGCATATTGGCCCGATTACCGCCGAGGCGCTGGAAAAAACCATCATTCCCCTCATCAACGAGCTCAAGAAATCGTGAAAACCCTTTACGCAATATTGCTGGTCTTGTGTGCCTGCGGGAACGCCGTGGCCAAGGACGCGGCTCCGTTGGCCGATGACCCGGTCGTTGAACAGCGGCTGATCGTCATTTCGGAAGAAATGCGCTGCCTGGTTTGCCAAAACGAATCCCTCGCGGGTTCACGCTCGGACCTGGCCAACGATTTGCGTCGTGAATTGCGCACCCTGATCAAGCAGGGCAAAACGGACGCTGAAATCCGCGAATTCATGGTCAGCCGCTACGGCGACTTTGTACTCTACCGCCCGCCAGTGAAGCCAACGACCTGGCTGCTGTGGCTCGGCCCGTTTGGGCTGATGATTGTGGGTGTGGTGGCTCTGTTTGTGTACCTGCGTCGGCGCAGTACCGAGATCGGACCCGAGAACGTTTTGACGGATGAAGAACGCAAGCGCGCTGAAGCGATGCTCCAGGAAGGCGAAAAATGATTGGATTTTGGGTTGCCGGGGCACTGGCCGTTTTGCTAGTGTTGGCTTTGCTATTCAGGCCGTTCCTGCTGAAGTCGCAGGATGTCAACGTATCACGCCGCCAACTGAATGCTGCCATTTACCGCGACCAGTTGACCCGACTGGAGCGCGACCGCGCTGAAAACACGCTGGCCGATGCAGACTACGAACAGGCGCGCGCGGAGCTGCAGCGCCGTGTGATTGATGACACCGCCGAAGCGGATGCCAACTCCACCCTGCAAGCACCGCGGAAAACCATGCTGGCGGTGGGTTTGGTGCTGCCGATTGCTGCTGTCGCGCTCTATGTGCTGCTGGGTAGTCCGGCAGCGCTGCAACCCCAAGTTCCGCAGCAGGCCGTAACCGCGCAGGACATGGACCGCTTGACTGAAGGGTTGGCCAAGAAGCTGGAAAAAGAGCCGGACAACCTGCAAGGCTGGGCCATGTTGGCGCGGTCCTACAAGATGTTGGGCCGCAATATGGAGGCCGAAATGGCCTTTGTACGAGCAGGCTCTTTCCTGGACAACGATGCCCAGTTGCTCGCCATCTATGCTGATCTGGCCGCCACCAATGCCAACGGCAATTTTGCCGGCAAGCCAGCGCAGCTGATCGAGAAAGCGCTCAAGGTGGACCCCGAGAATGCAATGGCTCTGTGGCTTGCAGGAACCGCAGCTTTCCGGGGCAACCAGTTCGAAACGGCCATCCGCATCTGGGAGCGGCTGATCCAGCAGGTGGATCCGGAATCGGAAGACGGCCGCATGCTGCAGGGTTCTATCGACGCGGCCTACTCCGCGCTCGGAAAGACAGCGCCCAAGGCGGCACTGCAAGGACCTGCCAAGGGGCCTCGGGTGACCAGCCCTGAGGCAGGCAGCCCACCGCAGAAAACAGGGGCACAGGCCAGTGTCAGGGGCAGGGTCGAATTGGATGCATCGCTCAAGGGCAAGGCCGGACCCAACGACACCGTCATGGTGATCGCGCGGGCACCCGGTTCCCGTATGCCGGTTGCAGTGGTGCGTGCCAACGTGTCGGAGCTGCCTCTGACATTCACGCTGGATGACTCACTGGCCATGAGCCCGCAGGCACGCATTTCCATGTCAGAACAGGTTGAGGTTGAAGCCCGCGTCTCCAAGTCCGGCATGGCTCAACCCGAATCGGGCGATCTGATTTCTACCGTGCAAACCGTCAAACTCGGTGCCAGCGGTGTCAAGATTCAAGTCAACAAGGTCAGACCGTAAGCTGTGAATCGACTGCCCATACGTCGGCGTACCGCCGGTGCTGTACTGGGGCTGCTACTGGCAGCGGTGAGTAACCTGGCCGGGGCCGCGACACCCGGCGAGGTCGCCATTGGCGCGCAGTTGCGCGATGCCTCCATGCAGGGCATTGCCGTCCCGTCAAAACGGTTGTCGGACTTTCGTGGCAAACCGCTGCTCATCAACGTGTGGGCCAGTTGGTGTGGTCCTTGCCGACAGGAAATGGGGTCGCTGGAGCGCCTCTCACGCCGCTTTGGCACCAAGCAGTTGAACGTGATCGGCATCTCCACCGACGATTACCGCGACCGGGCACTGGCCTTTGTCAAGCAATCCAACATCACGTTCAGCAACTTCATTGACCACGAACTTTTCCTGGAAAACATGTTGGGTGCGAACCGCCTGCCTTTGACGGTGCTGGTGGATGCGCAAGGCCGTGTGCTGGCAAAACACTACGGAGCCAAGGAGTGGGATAGCCCGCAGTCGCTGGACCTGGTTGCCACGACATTGAAGATCAAACAGTAGCCATTCATTGACACGCCATATTGCAGGTGGTGGATGTGCGAAAATGTGACTATCGGTCTTATTAAAGAGTTGCGGCTGTAGCTCAGTGGATAGAGTATTGGCCTCCGAAGCCTATGGTCACCCGCCCTTGCGGCGATAATTCGAATATCGGTCTTTTTTAAGAGTTGCGGCTGTAGCTCAGTGGATAGAGTATTGGCCTCCGAAGCCAAGGGTCGTGG
>DAOQRI010000402.1:0-3380 GCA_035355475.1 Rhodoferax sp.
CAAGGCCGAATTCGCGTCTCAAAACTGGAACCACACGTCGTACCAGTTTTGAGACGCGAATTCGGCCTTGGGCACACCCCGAGGCGGGCGACGCACCGTGCCCATGCGCAGGCCCTCGCCCTGGCTTCTTTCACTTCCCAGTCTCACGATACGAACAGTCATGGCACTCTCCTGATCATTTCATCACTATATATTTGATAGCTGCTAAGGCATATCAGACGGGGTCTGACGGCACTTTTTGCTTACATTTTCTGACGTTTTTCAGCGTTTGAAGCGGCTTTCCTGCGGTAACCTCGCTACCTGAACACGACCCAAGCGCAACCACCGGGCAATCCACATGGGCACTGGCCTCATAACTGACCGTCATTCATTGAATCCTGCACCCCGGGTCTTTCATGGCGGCCTGCTGGCGCTGCTCGCGCTGTCCGTGATTCTGCATTTTTTCGGCCTCTCCCGCTTCAACATGCTGGTGTTTGACGAGGTGTTTTACGCCAAATACGGCCACAACTACTTCCACCACCTCGCCGTGTTTGATGTGCATCCGCCGCTGGGCAAACTGCTCATCGGCGCCGGCATGTGGATCGCCGATGCCCTGGGTTACGCCGGCCAGCTGACCAACACGCTCACCGGCGCCGAGCGGGCACCGTGGGCCTACCGGTGGGTGGATGCGGGGTTTGGCAGCATGCTGCCGCTGCTGGCTACCGGTGTGGCGTGGGAGTTGACTCGCCGGTGGCGCGTGGCCTTGCTGAGTGGCCTGTTTGTGCTGTTGGCAGGGCTGTTTCTGGTTGAGGCGCGTTATGCGCTGATCAATATCTTCATGGTGGTGTTTGGTCTGACAGGGCACTGGCTGTGGCTGCGCGGCCTGTCCGTCAGCTCGGTGCGCAACCGCTACACCCATTGGCTGCTGGCTGGGCTCGCCCTGGGCGCCTGCCTATCGGTGAAGTGGAATGGCCTGAGTTTTCTGGGCGTGATCTGGGCCATGACGGGTCTGGCCTGGATAGCCGCCCGGTACCTGCCGTCACCACCGCGCTTCGCCCGTTTGCACTGGCAAGGGCTGATCGCCTGCTTTGTCGTGGTGCCCGCCTTGCTGTATGGCGCACAGTGGACTCCACATCTGCGCATCAACGACATGAGTTTTCAGGAAGCGCATGCACAAATGCTTCGTTACCACCAGAACCTGAAAGACGGCCCCAGCGAGCACCCTTACTGCTCACGCTGGACCATCTGGCCGCTGATGATTCGCCCGATCAGCTATCTGTATGAGGCGGGCCGTGATGCCGCAGGGCCGTTGCCACCCATCACGGAAAAGGTGCCGCAGTCCGAGCAACAGGCGGTTTACGTGGTGCACGCGCTGATCAACCCGCTGCTCACCTGGTGGTCGTGTGTTGCCCTGCTGGGGTTGGCCGCCGCATTTGTTTTCAAACCGCCGCGAGCTGAGGAACCCCACAACACCGAAGGCCGATGGCCCCTGGGTTATCTGCTGCTGGCTTTTGCGTCGGGCTGGCTGCCCTGGGCCTTGGTGGGGCGGTGTCAATTTCTGTACCTGTACATGCCGTCATTGGCATTTGCCATGGTGGCCACCGCCTGGGCCGTGGATGTGTTGATGTCGCATGGCCACACAGCCATCCGGATGGCGGGCTACGCGGTGCTGGCCAGTGTGTCAGCCAGCTTTGTTTTCTTCCTGCCCATCTACCTCGGCTTGCCCCTACAACCTGCCAGCTTCTACACCCGCATGTGGTTAAGTTCCTGGGTATGAACTACCTGGCGCCTGAACTCACCGTTGTGGTTCCCACGCTGAACGAGGCGGGGAACATTGCCGAGCTGCTGGCGCGCCTGCACCGCGCCCTGTCCGGGTTGAACTGGGAAGTGATCTTCGTCGATGACGACTCCACCGACGCCACCCGCGCCAACATTGCGGCCGCCGCTCAAACCGACCCGTGCATCCGCCTGCTGCACCGCATTGGCCGCCGCGGGCTGTCGTCCGCCTGCATAGAGGGCATGCTGGCGAGCACAGCACCCGTGCTGGCGGTGATGGACGCCGACTTGCAGCACGACGAGACGCTGCTGGCGCCCATGTTCGAGGCCATCAGGACCCAGCGTGCAGACCTGGTTGTAGGCAGCCGCTACATCCAGGGGGGTGACATTGGTGAATGGTCCGCCAAACGGGCCAGCATGTCGCGCATCGCCACCTTCATGGGCCGCAAACTGGTCAGCGACCTGACCGATCCCATGAGCGGTTTTTTCATGATCCGTCGGGATGCCTTCAACCTGGCCGTGCGAAACCTGTCGGCCATCGGTTTCAAGATCCTGCTCGATATCGTGGCTTCGGCCAATCGCCCGCTCAAGATTCTGGAGCTGCCATTCAGTTTTGGCCAGCGGGTGGCGGGCGAAAGCAAGCTGGACGCCAATGTGAGCGGCCAATTCCTGTTGCTGCTGCTCGACAAGCTGGTGGGGCGCTTTATCCCAGTGCGGTTTCTCATGTTTTCGCTGATCGGTGCGCTGGGCGTTGCCGTGCATCTGGCGGTGTTGTGGTTTGCGCTCAATGTGCTCAAGCTGCCCTTTGCTTACGCGCAGGGCGCTGCAACGCTGGTCGCCATCGTCAATAACTTCACGCTGAACAACACCTTCACCTTCCGCGACCGGCGCCTGCGTGGAGCCGCACTGCTGCGAGGTTTTGTCTCCTTCGCTGCCATTTGCTCACTGGGCGCGGCGGCCAATGTGGGCGTCGCCTCTTTCCTCTTTGGCAGTGCCGCCGCGTCGTGGTGGCTGGCCGGCATTGCAGGCGGCGCCATGAGTGCGGTGTGGAATTACGCGGTGACGTCGCTGTTCACCTGGCGGGCCCGGTAACGGATTCGCCGTCAACCGCCTGCCATGTTGCTCCTGTTTTAATA
The DNA here is from genome assembly GCA_035355475.1 of Rhodoferax sp. GTDB lineage: Bacteria > Pseudomonadota > Gammaproteobacteria > Burkholderiales > Burkholderiaceae_C > Allorhodoferax. Next base: position 2,892 of record DAOQRI010000402.1, read on the forward strand.
GCTACTCACGCATAGTGGACGATGGCTAATGCACTTTTAGTGCATTTTTTAGCCCTTATTTACGTGGTGTCCAGCGCTTGAGCAGCAACGCATTACTCATCACGCTGACCGAACTCATCGCCATGGCCGCGCCGGCCACCACGGGGCTCAGGTAGCCGAGTGCGGCCAGCGGAATGCCGGCCGCGTTGTAGAAAAAAGCCCAGAACAGGTTTTGGCGGATCTTGGCCACCGTGCGGTCTGAAATGTCCAGAGCCGCAGCCACCAGCAACGGGTCGCCACGCATCAGCGTGATGCCCGCCGCGTGCATCGCCACGTCCGTTCCGTTGCCCATGGCCATGCCGACGTCGGCTGCGGCCAAAGCGGGTGCGTCGTTCACGCCATCACCCACCATCGCAACCGTGTGACCGCCTTCTTTAAGCGCTACGACCCGGGCGGCCTTGTCGCCCGGCAGCACCTCGGCCATCACTTCGCCCTCTTCAGGCCGCAGGC
>DAOQRI010000403.1:0-3369 GCA_035355475.1 Rhodoferax sp.
CAGTTCCGGGTGACCACCCAGGGTCATGAGGGTCACCAGCTCTCGCTTGTCTACATAGACCGTGAGGGCACGCTCACAGGGAATCGTGCTGGTAACAGACTCTCCCCACTCATTAACCACCAAGACCTCGCGCGTCAGCGGTGCACGTACATGTGTCAATCGGGGAAGTGCTACACGTGTCATAAGCGGGAGAGTCAAAACCTTGTTATTTTTTTGTTTTGTCAGCAATGGCCGCAGGTGCGGGGGCTGGAGCGGCAGACGACGCAGCTGCTGCCGGTGCGGCCGGTGTGTATACGAAAGCACCGGGGTCTACGCAAGCAGAAGCAGGCGCTGCACCGGCCTTTGCATCCTTGGCCGCGGGCTTGGCGGCCTTGTTGGTGCGGGCCGCAACCTTGTCTTGTGCCTTGCACAGAAGAAATGCTTCAACCTTTCCGCCGTGGGCTGTTTTCGCAGCAGCCTCGGCCGCCTTGGCCTTTGCCTCATCACTGGGAGCCGGCAATTTGCCCCATGCAGATCCTGCAAGCGCGAACGCTGCAACGCATACAAAAATCGGTTTCATACTGGCCTCTGCTTGCTTTAGGGTTGAACGGTCGATGGCGCAGCACTGCTGCCCGAAACTGCGCTGCGTTGGGCGGGCACGCGACCTGCCTTCACGTCCTCGTACCACAGCTCGTGGTGCTCTTTGGCCCAGGTCTCATCCACATAGCCGGTCTTCATACCAGCAAATGCACCCTCAGTGCCCAGCGTGCCCAGGTAGATGTGGCCCATGAACAGCACAACCATCAGAATGTTGGAAACCGAATGCACCATGTGCGCGACCTGCATGGTGCTGCGCGTATAGTCCAGCCCCGGCACCAGCTTGTCCATCACCAGGCCAGAGCCCACAACCACCAGCCCCAGGACAAATACACCCGCCCAAAAGACCACTTTCTCACCGGCATTGAATCTGCCCGACTTGATCTCATGCTCCGAGAACATGCCACCACCCTTAAGGAGCCAGTTCAGGTCACCCTTGGCTGGGAAATTGTCCTTCACAAAAGTGATGATGACGATAACCAGGGATACCGCAAAAAGAGGCCCAGCAAAATTGTGCGCATTCTTCAGCACGTAGGCCAGCCAGCCAAACAGTGTGGTGCCAATAATCGGCAACAGAAAGAACTTGCCAAACGCCATCACCAGACCCGATATCGCCAGAATACTGAAGGCAGTTGCATTGACCATGTGTGCCGAGCGCTCAAACGGAGTAAAGCGCTCAATGAGCCGACCGGTCGGCTTATCGTGCAGCTTGATGCAGCCAACGCGCCAATAGAACACCGCAATGGCCAGTAGCACAATCAGGATGAAGGAGCCGCCATAGGGAATGAGCCAGTTGTTGCGCACTTCACGCCATGCTTCACCGGCGTTCGTCAGGCGCGACCCAGGGTATTGAACAAAGGGCTGAATCAGATTCCCCGCTTCTGGCGCCTCGCTCTTGGGCAAGCTGCTGGTGCCAGTAACTCCGCTACCAACCTGGCGCCACATCGGCGCGTTGTTACCCGGCTGCACCTTGCTTCGTTCGCCGTTGGATTGTTGGGCGTAGTTAGGGTCGGTGCTGGCTTCGGGCTGCACGTCCATGATGTTGGCGCTTTGGACGGATGCCGCCTGCGTCTGAGCAGAGACCTGCCCCAACATTCCAAACACCACACACACGGTCGCAATCAATGGGCGCATCATGGTGGTGCCTCTCAGTTCATGCGGGAATAGTCGTTTTGACTATTCTGCTGGCGTGCCTTCAGGTGCTGCTCCCAGCTTGCTTTATCGCCCGCTTTCCAACCAGGTGCGGTGAAGTTGCTGCCAGTGCCCGCCGATACGGGCGAATCAGATTTTGGTAGACCCAAGGCCTGTGGCTTTTCCCCACAGGCTACCAGCGTAGCCAATGCAGCCAAAACAACGAGGGATCGCATCATGATTTGGCTCCTGTTTCCGGTGCCTGCCCAGCTTTCTTGGAGCCGTATGCAGTTCCCCAACCCCAGACCTCGGCACCTTTGCCACGCTGCACCACCCGGTTGCGCAAGATGTCGGCGACGACATCGCCGTCACCAGCCAGCAGCGCCTTGGTCGAGCACATTTCGGCACATGCCGGCAGCTTGCCTTCGGCCAGGCGATTGCGTCCATATTTCTCGAACTCAGCCTTGCTGCCGTTTTCCTCAGGGCCACCAGCACAGAAGGTGCACTTGTCCATCTTGCCGCGCACACCGAAAGTACCTTGCGACGGAAACTGCGGAGCACCAAACGGACAGGCGTATGAGCAATAGCCACAGCCTATACAAACGTCTTTGTCGTGCAGCACCACGCCTTCATCGGTCTTGTAAAAGCAGTTGACCGGGCACACAGCCATACAAGGGGCGTCGCTGCAGTGCATGCAGGCCACTGAAATCGATTTCTCGCCAGGCACGCCGTCATTTAGAGTGACCACGCGGCGGCGGTTGACACCCCACGGCACCTCGTGCTCGTTCTTGCAGGCCGTGACGCAGCCATTGCACTCAATGCAACGCTCAGCGTCGCAGATAAATTTCATGCGTGCCATGTTTATGCCCTCTCCACATTGCAAATGGTTGTCTTGGTCTCTTGCATCATGGTGACGCTGTCATAGCCATAGGTCGTACCGGTGTTGACCGCCTCTCCCCGAACAACCGGGTGCGCGCCAGCCGGGTAATACGCCAGCATGTCTGCGCCTTGCCAGCGGCCCGAGAAATGGAACGGCATCCAGACCGTGTTGGTGCCCACGCGCTCGGTCACCAACGCCTGCACGTTCAGACGCGCACCTGTGGGCGTTGAAAGCCATACGCGACCACCATTCTTGATGCCACGCTCGTTGGCAGTCTGCGGATTGATCTCCACGAAAGCCTCCTGCTGCAGCTCCGCCAGCCAGGGGTTGGAACGTGTCTCTTCACCACCACCCTCATACTCGGTCAGGCGCCCTGACGTCATGATCAATGGGAATTTCTCATGAACCTTGTCCGCAAGGTTCTTTTGCTGCACGGTCTTGTACAGCGTGGGCAAGCGCCAGAATGCCTTTTTATCGTCGTGCGTGGGGTACTTGGCAACCAGGTCGGGGCGAATGCCATACAGCGGCTCACGGTGCTGCGGAATCGGATCGGGGAAATTCCAAACCACGGCACGGGCCTTGGCATTGCCAAACGGGTGGCATCCATGCACTTTCATCACCACCCGCTGAATACCGCCAGACAAGTCAGTCTTCCAGTTCTTGCCTTCCGCAGCGGCTTTCTCCACGTCGGTCAAGTCATCCCACCAGCCCAGTTTTTTGAGTAGCACGTGGTCAAACTCGGGGTAGCCTGTGGTGATGTCGGCACCCAGCGAGTGCGAGCC
>DAOQRI010000404.1:0-3343 GCA_035355475.1 Rhodoferax sp.
GAGCATCGGCATGGCGGCGGAAGTGGCGCATGGCAGCTGCACGGATGTGCCGCCAGCGCGCAAGTAAGTCAACATCTACAACGTGACACTGGCACCGCGGGTTGTAGCGCGGGCTGAGTTTGCTCGCACGGGTGTGGCGGCGCCGGGGTCAACGCCACTGGGCAACGCGCTGCCCAGCACTCCAACACCATTCCAACCCAAGCTCGCCGCCCACTACCTGTAGTCGGTGTTCAGCGCACGTATTGATGAAGTGTTTCCGCTCTTGTGCCGACCGCGTGGTGGGCAGATGCGCATCTTCGCCTTCATCATGCTAGTGCCGATATCTGCCAAATACTCGATCACATCGTGGTAGGGGCAGAGCCAGTGCGTATCTCCCCATGTTTGCCTCCTATCCGCAATGTTCTCTGTTAAATTGAAGTGATGGATAGCTTCTGGATTTTCAATACAGCGCCGGTGGCAATGGCAGTCTTCGATCCGATGGAGAGGTATCGACTGCTGTACGCCAACCCACTGTGGTGCGCGCAGTTTGATCGACCCATAGCCTGCGCTGCGGGGGGCGTTAGCCCGGATATGACTTTGTGGGTGAACGAGCAGGATGGCGCGCAATTCATGTCGGCCATTGGCGAGTGCCCGTCGCAGTTCAACCTGGACGCACCTCTGTTGACCATCAACGCAGCGCCGTTGTGGTGTCGTATTTCTGCGCGCCACAGCCTGGTCGATAGCAAGCCACGGCTTGTGATTGCCCTACAGGAGATTCAGGCCCAACGGGAAATGGAGCAGAGCCTACGTGACAGCCGGGAGTTGGCGCTCAAAATTTTTGATGTGGTACCCGAAACACTGTTGATCAGTGATGCCCGGACCGGGGAGTTCATTGATGTCAATAGCGCGTGGGCCGCAAAAATGGGGTACCGCAAAGAGGAGGTAGTGGGCAAGACCTCGCGCGACATCCAGTTGTGGGTCGACATGGAAAGCGTCGCAGCCATGGGCAAGCGATTTGCCGCCAATGGCCAAGTCGATGGAGAACTGCTGGATATGCGCCGCGCAGACGGTGTCATCCTGAATTTCGAAGTGTCTGGCCGCCAATGGCGAACCGCAGACCGCCATGTAAGCATATGGATGGCCAGGGACATTACAGAACTGCGTCGCAACGAGGTGGCCCTCAAGGAGCTCAATGCCACTTTGGAAGACCGGGTGCAGCGGCGTACCCGAGAGCTGGCGGATGCCTTGGAGGTCGTGCGCCATGCCCAAAATGAATTGGTTCGTACCCAGCGACTCTCATCGCTGGGTGCCTTGGTTGCCGGTGTCGCCCATGAGCTCAATACACCCATTGGTAACGCCTTGCTGGCAGGGAGCACGTTAGAGCATGTTTCTGAGGACTTTAATGCACTAAAGGGGCAAGGATTGACGCGCGCAGCGTTGGAGCGATACACCAGCGATGTAGGCTTGGCGACCGATATCCTCCTCACAAACTTGACCCGCTCGGTCGAGCTCATCAATGGCTTTAAGCAGCTGGCGGTTGACCAGTCTAGCTACCATCGCCGCGTATTCGACCTCAAAACTGTTGTCGACGAAGTGCTGCTGACCATCAGTCCTACACTGCGTCGAACGCCCCATACCGTGCGGCTGGAGGTGCCGCCACAACTGGAGATGGACAGTTTTCCCGGCCCGTTAGGCCAGGTGCTCATTAACTTGATCAATAACGCTGTCACACACGGTTTTGACGGCGCTACCAAGGGCACGGTTGTAGTGGCCGCCAGTGCTGAAGCGGCAGAACACATGGTGCTGACCGTGCAGGACAACGGAGTTGGTATTGCGGCCGCTAACATAGATCGAATTTTTGACCCATTCTTCACCACTCGCATGGGCCAGGGTGGCTCGGGCTTGGGCTTGCATATCTGTTTTAGCCTAGTCAATGGCCTGCTGGGTGGCAGTATCAGTGCGGCGTCTCATGCTTCGGGGGGCGCCTGTTTCACGCTGCGCTTGCCGCGTACTGCACCCCAACAATGAGTGAGTGCCGCGTCAACCTTCAAAGAAATGAGTTCTGTTTCGCTGCGCATGACCGTGTTTCAGGCGATACCGGCGCTGGAAGATGAAGGTGACCCGGAATCCGCCGAGATGGCCCGCTTGTCCGGGTTGGTGGCTACTGCGGTGTTCAACGCCCGCGTTGTCTCCAATGGCCGCGACAAGGGCGTCACCAGGCTGCTGTTTGATGACTCCCCCGAAGCGCACGGACACGGCAAGACCATCTACCCGCACCCGAAGCTGGGCGCGACATCGGCATGGCGGGAGAGGTTGCGCTCGGCAGCTGCACGGATGTGCCGCCTGCGCGCAAATAGCTTGCCACTTTGACCAGGGTCGGCGTGAGCAGGAATTTCCCTACTAGCCCCGCCCACCCCGAGCGGCTGTGCTGGGGTTGTGCCCTGTTCCGTGCGGCAAAGGACATGCGTTGTGGCAACGGCTCGGACCGCACTCCGCATCCGGCGGAGTTGTTTGGTGAAGGGTGGCTAGAGTGGAACAGTACGACTGGTTTGAATGCGGGTGCAGAGCGTTAGCCGAAGAAGTGATCGATGAAATGGCATAGCCTCCAAATCTCTTCCCATCTGCACGAACAGCCCAGTTGGTTCCTTCAAGTTGGCTGTGATTCGCAATCCGGCAGCGAATGCCGCCGGGTATGGCGTATGACTCGGTAACTCACGCCGTTCTGGTCAAAGGCGCTTGTTGGCTCATGTTCCGTGCCATACTGGGTCTGAACATGCGGTTGAGTCTTCTGCCTGCGGTTGCACAACCCTGAGTTTTCAATGTCACCACTGCGACTACTCCTATTTATTCTCGCGTTGCTCTCGCTGTCGGTGTTGCAGTCTGCGCCTCTGCGGGCGCAGCCTTTAAAGGCCCTGGGCGAAAATCCAAGAGTCTTGCTGTTGCACTCCTACCACCAGGGCCTGCCCTGGACAGATAGCGTCCATCAGGGGTTTGTTGCGGGGCTGGGCGCACGTGCACAAAGCAGTGTGTTGTTCGTCGAATATATGGACGCGCTGCGCATACCTCTCCTTCCTGTCGGGGCGGATTCAGGGTTCGCCGAGCAGCTGGTGCAGCGCTATCGTGGGCGCGGCATCGATATCCTTTTGGCAACCGACGCCGCGGCCCTGCGCCTGCTGCTGGCACACAGAGAGCGCATTGCGCCGGGCAAACCGCTGCTTTTCGCCGGAGCCAACAACTTCCGCGAGGAGCATTTGCTGGGCTTGGAGAACCTGGCCGGTGTCGTCGAAACGCCCGACTTTGCCGCCAACATTTCGCTTATGCAGCACCTTCATCGCCGAAACGGCAACGCAGCAAACAGCGTAGC
>DAOQRI010000405.1:0-3336 GCA_035355475.1 Rhodoferax sp.
CGCCAAAGATCGCTACCAGCACGTTGGCGCCGGTAACCTCTTTCTTGCTGCTGCCCGTGGACTGCACATGCATGATGGCGCGCTGAATGACACGCTGAAAACCCAGTGTGGGCTGCGTATCGACATCGTCCGCACCGGCTACTTGCGGCGTGTTGTCCTTGATGAAATTCGACAGCGACTTGCGCAAATCGTCGATATTGGCCGAGCAGGCGCGCAGCACTTCGGCTGCGCTGGGGTTGTCCAGCAACGCGAGCAACAAATGCTCCACGGTAATGAACTCATGGCGCTGCTGGCGCGCTTCGACAAACGCCATGTGCAGGCTGACTTCCAATTCTTGGGCAATCATGTGATTTCCTTTTACCTTGCGTTGATGATTAACTGTAAACCGTTTCCGGCAATACGTTCTGGCGGGTTGGATATCACGCTACATTTCTACGGGTTCACACACACACTTCAACGGGTGCCCGGCCTTGTGTGCAGCTTCCAGCACCTGGTCCACCTTGGTCACCGCCACGTCGCGCGAATACACGCCGCACACCGCTTTGCCATCCAGATGGATCTTCAGCATGATGCGCGTCGCGGATTCCAGGTCCTTCCCAAAGAATTCCTGAATCACCACCACCACAAACTCCATCGGGGTGTAGTCATCATTGAGCATGACCACCTGGTACATCTGCGGCGGTTTGACGCGCTGGGTGCGGCGCTCCAGTACCACCGCACCGCTGTCGTCGCGGTCAGGCTGCTTGATGGGTGTATCGGGCGGTTTGAACGGGTTATTGGTAGCCATGAAATCGATTCTATCGGTCACCACCGTGGTCTGCACCGTGAGTTGGAATTGGAGACAAAGCGTGCCGATTCAAGCGGCGCCCCAATAAAAAATACCAAAGGCCTGCAAATACCCTAACGCCCCTCAAAAGGGGGAGTCACTTAAAACTATGAGCCAAATCGTGCTACAGCCCTCTTGGAATATACATATACAGCTATCAGAGTGATAGCAATTAATGCGCAAATCGACAAACAAGCTGGTTACATATTGGCAATCATCACTGCGCCAAAGCCGGAGCAACTGACCTGGGTGGCGCCATCCATCAAGCGGGCAAAGTCGTACGTCACCTTCTTGCTGTTGATCGATTTCTTCATGGAGCTGATGATCAGGTCTGCTGCCTGCGTCCAGCCCATGTGGCGCAGCATCATCTCGGCGGACAGAATTTCCGAGCCGGGGTTGACATAGTCTTTTCCAGCGTACTTGGGCGCCGTGCCGTGGGTGGCTTCAAAGCAGGCGACCGAGTCTGACAAATTCGCACCGGGCGCAATGCCAATGCCGCCCACCTGCGCTGCCAGCGCGTCCGAGATGTAGTCGCCATTCAGGTTGAGGGTCGCAATCACGCTGTACTCCACCGGACGCAGCAGGATTTGCTGCAAAAACGCATCGGCAATGCTGTCCTTGATCACGATATCTTTGCCTGTCTTCGGGCTGGTGAACTTGCACCAGGGGCCGCCGTCAATCAGTTCGGCTCCGAACTCTTTCTGTGCCAAACCGTAGGCCCAATCACGAAACCCCCCTTCGGTGTACTTCATGATGTTGCCCTTGTGCACGATAGTCACATTGGGTTTGTCGTTGTCAATCGCGTACTGAATCGCCTTGCGCACCAGGCGCTCTGTGCCTTCACGCGAGACCGGCTTCACACCAATGCCCGATGTGTTGGGGAAGCGGATTTTCGTGACGCCCATCTCGTCCTGCAGAAACTTGATCAGCTTCTTGGCCTTGTCACTTTCGGCCTCGAACTCGATACCGGCGTAAATGTCTTCCGAGTTCTCGCGGAATATCACCATGTTGGTCTTTTGCGGCTCTTTCACCGGACTGGGTACACCGTCAAAGTACTGGATGGGGCGCAGGCAGACATACAGGTCCAGTTCCTGGCGCAATGCCACATTCAGGGAGCGAATGCCGCCGCCCACCGGGGTGGTCAGTGGCCCCTTGATCGACACCACGTACTCGCGCAGGGCCAGCAGAGTCTCCTCGGGCAGCCAGACGTCGGGGCCATAGACGTTGGTGGCCTTTTCACCCGCGTACACCTCCATCCAGTGGATCTTGCGCTTTCCGCCATAGGCCTTTGCCACCGCAGCGTCCACCACTTTCAGCATCACGGGGGTGATGTCCATCCCCGTGCCATCGCCTTCAATAAAGGGAATGATGGGTTCATCCGGTACGTTGAGCGACATATCGGCGTTAACGGTAATCTTGTGCCCATCGGTTGGGATTTTGATGTGCTTGTACATGAAAAGTGTCTCTGTTATGGGTGAGGAATGCGTGGAACCAGGCACGCGGTGCCTGAGACGTCGCAGAAATTCTAGTCCTATTGAATAGCCTGCTTGCAGCACGCGCTAAGATACGCGTGGAGCCAAACCGCAGCGCGGCCGGCAAAGCCGCGTAACGGGTTTTGGTTAAACCTTTTCAATTTGCAGGAAACTATTTGATGAACAAACTTCTCGCCACCCTGGTTGCTAGCCTTCTGTCAGTGGGAGCCTTTGCCCAAGCCGCTGCGCCTGCAGCTCCTGCCATGCCCATGGCTCCAGCCGTGCAGCCCGCACCGGCTGTCGCTCCCGCAGCACCCGCTGCACGTGAAGTGAAGAAACACAAAGCGCCTGGCAAGAAAGCCAAGAAAGCACGCAAGGCCAAGAAGGCAGCCAAGAAGTAATTTCCTGGCGAATTGACAACGCCCTGTGTCGACAAAGCCCGCTGCTGCGGGCTTTTTTCTTGGGTGACAATTGCACGATGAAAACCATTTTTTCCACCCTGCTGGCCGCCCTATTATTCGGCGCGTCCATGGCCGACGCACAGGAAGTGCCCCAAACCCAGTTGCAGCGCACCAACCTGTCAGCGGGCATTCACCAGATCGACACCCAGGTGGCAGTTACCTCCGAGCAGCGTGAGATCGGGCTCATGCACCGCAAAGCCATGCCGCAGAACGAAGGCATGCTGTTCATTTTTGAGAATCCAAGCCGCCTGTGTTTCTGGATGAAAAACACCCTGATTCCATTGACCGCCGCCTTCATCGCCGATGACGGCACGATCGTGAATCTGGAGAACATGCAACCGCAGACGCTGGACTCCCACTGCTCAGCCAAACCCGTGCGCTACGTGCTGGAAATGAACCAGGGCTGGTTTGCCAAGAAGGGCATCAAGCCCGGCAGCAAGCTCGCCGGGCGACCGTTTAGCCCATAAAAAAAGCCGACCCAGGGTCGGCTTTTTTTGGTCACTTTAAAACCTTCAAGCGAAGTTGGCTTCGGCAAAGCTCCAGTTCACCAGCTTTTCAAAGTAGGTTTCAACAAACT
>DAOQRI010000406.1:0-3315 GCA_035355475.1 Rhodoferax sp.
GAAGGTGGCCGTGCCCTTGCCAAAGCACTCACCAATATTGGGGCAACTGGCTTCCTCGCACACGGTGACCAGTTTGTTGCTGCGCAGCACGTCCTTGATTTCGTAAAAACGTGTTGTCGGGGAGCCAGCCTTGACCCGGATCCAGTCCGGCTTCTTCAGTACCTCGCCCGGGACCACTTTGACCGGAATACGCGACAGTTTGGCGGCGGCCTTTTGCTTGGCCAGCGGGTTGTAGTCTGCCTGCGACTGGGATTCGCGCACGGTGGGGTTGGTTGTGTGTTCGTCGCTGTGACTCATGGGGCGAGGTAGGTTGCGAGCTTTTGGCTCAGAACGTCGGCGGCCTCAGCCCAGCCGACAGAGACACCGATTGTAGAAAGGTCCACCGTCTGCAGCCCCGAATACCCACACGGGTTGATGCGCAAGAATGGCTCCAAATCCATCGCCACGTTTAGCGACACGCCGTGGTAGGTGCAATTGCGGCTGACCTTGATGCCCAGTGCGGCGATTTTTCCCAGACCAGAGAAGTCGGGCGCGTGCTGCGCCAACGGCGCGTGTCCGGTCGGGTCATCCAGGCGAACATAAATTCCTGGTGCTCCCGGCACCCGGTGGCCGGTCACGCCAAAGTACCGCAGGGTGCGAATGGCGGCCTCTTCAATCCGGAACACATATTCCTTGACGAAATAGCCCGCCCGTTTCAGGTCGATCAGCGGATACGCCACCACCTGTCCAGGCCCGTGAAAGGTCACCTGACCGCCCCGGTTGGTCTGCACCACCGGAATGTCGCCGGGCATGAAGATGTGCTCCGCCTTGCCTGCCAGTCCCTGGGTGAATACCGGCGGATGCTCACAAATCCATAGCTGGTCAGGCTTGCTCGACGAGGGCTGGAGGCACCTTTCGCTGGTAAATTCCTGCATGGCGGCGTAGGTGGGCTGATAGTCCACGCGGCCGAGATGGTGAATGGCTATGCCGGACATAAGCAACCCGCGCAGCGGCGCAGTGTGGGGGCCATTTCTACAGTACGACCTTGACCATCGGGTGCGTCGACAGCGTGCGGTACAGCTCGTCGAGCTGTTCGCGGCTGGTGGCGGTGATCGTGATCGTCACACCCAAGTATTTACCGCCCTTGCTTTCACGCAGTTCGACGGTACTGGCGTCAAACGCCGGGTCGAACTGTTTTGCAATGTGGGTGATGGCAGCGACCAGACCCTCCGCCTTGATGCCCATCACCTTGATGGGGAACTGTGAAGGGTACTCGATCAGGGATTCCGAACGCGTGGGCTGAGCAGGGAGCGCTGCCGGGCTGTTTTCGGATGAAGCGTGGGGAATGGTTGGCATGGTCAAATTATCGTCGTGTGATGGCAGGAGGCGGACTTAGCCCATCGGCGTGCGCCCACTAATCCATCGGGAGTAGCAAAAATCTGGGGTCTTTGCGGGTTTCTACGTATAATCAGAGGCTTTGTGGCGGTTGCCAAGTGCAACACGTCTGTAACCTTGCTGTAATTTGGGATGGCGACAATGGCGCTGGCTTCCGGTGACAGGTACGGCTTTGATGCAGATGAGCCTGAAGACGAGAATTTCAAGCGACTGACTGCGCAAGAGGCACAGGAGTTGCGCCAGCGTGATCCGGCTTTGTCCCCGTGGTGGGTGGTTGGGTTGCAATGTGTGGCAGGTTTGGCTGTGGCTTTGGTGGCCTGGGGTGTCTCAGGTAAAGCTTCGGTGGGTTGGTCGGCTGGGTACGGGGCGTTGGCGGTGATCATTCCCGCGGCGCTGTTTGCCCGGGGGTTGATGAGTCAGTTCTCATCCCTGAATGCCGCAACGGCGAGTTTCGGCTTCTTTGTATGGGAGGCAGTCAAGCTGGCGGTGAGCATTGCAATGATTGCGATGGCGCCGCGACTGGTAGTTAATTTGAGCTGGTTGGCCTTGTTGGTCGGCCTGTTGGTGACTTTGAAGATGTATTGGTTCGCGCTACTGAAGCGCCCCAAGCCTAAACAGATTTGAGAGTTTGAAAGAGTTGAATATGTCCGCAGAGCAGCATGCACCGTCAGCCAGTGAATACATCGTTCACCACCTGACACATTGGAGAAACAAGCCGCAGACCGATATTGTTGACTTTTCGGTCTTCAATATTGACTCGTTGTTCTTCTCGGTATTTTTGGGTGTTTTGGGTTGTTTTCTCCTCTGGAAAGCCGCCAGCAAGGCCACCTCGGGTGTGCCAGGACGTTTCCAGGCAGCGGTTGAGATTCTGATTGAAATGGTGGACCGCGAAGCCAAGGGCATCGTGCACAACGCCACCAGCCGCAAGATGGTTGCGCCACTGGCATTGACCGTCTTTGTGTGGATTTTCCTGCTCAATGCGATGGATTTGTTGCCGCTTGACCTGCTGCCGCAGATCTGGGCCATGATTTATGGTGCTGCTGGACACGATGTAAGCCATGCCTATATGCGCAGCGTTCCCACGGCGGACCTTTCGGTCACTATGGGGATGTCGGTGTCAGTGTTGCTGGTCTGCTTGGTTTACAACGTCAAGATCAAGGGCGTTGGCGGCTGGGCGCACGAGCTGGTGACCGCACCGTTCGGCACCAGCAAGAATCCCATTTTCTTTGTGATTCTGGCAGTGGTGAATCTGGCCATGCAGCTGATTGAATTTGTGGCCAAGACGGTTTCGCACGGCATGCGACTGTTTGGCAATATGTATGCAGGTGAGTTGGTGTTCATGTTGATCGCCCTGTTGGGTGGCGCCTGGGCATTTTCGTTCCAGCCTTCGGGCTTGGCGCTGCTGGCTCTGCATGTGGCTGCTGGTTGGGCGTGGGCCGTGTTCCACATCCTGATCATTACCCTGCAGGCATTTGTGTTCATGATGCTGACCCTGGTTTACATCGGTCAGTCCCACGACGCACATTGATTTTCGGTTTGGTTGAGTTTGTTTTTGTTTTCGTTTTTTTAGTTCTTTAAGGAGTCATCATGGAAGTCATTAGTTTTGTTGCTCTGGCTGCTGGCCTGATCATTGGTTTGGGCGCTTTGGGTGCTTGTATCGGTATCGGCGTCATGGGTAGCAAATACCTTGAGTCCGCAGCACGTCAGCCTGAGCTGATGGGCGAACTGCAAACCAAGATGTTCTTGTTGGCTGGTCTGATCGACGCGGCTTTCATTATCGGAACCGGTATTGCCCTGTGGTTCGCTACAGCCAACCCGTTCCTGGCTCAACTCGCCACTTTGGCCAAGTAAGACCTTTCCGCAACGCCTCGTTGAGGGAGACCTACTGTGAGCATTAATGGAACACTGGTGGCGCAAGCCATCGTCTTCGCATTGCTTGTG
>DAOQRI010000407.1:0-3313 GCA_035355475.1 Rhodoferax sp.
CCACCAAGGCATCACTCGTCAACCCGATGACTGTGGAGCCATCTGGTCTTGGGGGTACCGGCGCGCCGGTCAAAGCGCTGGTGGATACGGTGAAGGGTGTGTGGCGCTCGGCGCTGAACCTGATAGGTGTGCGAACCGCTGAAGACCCGGGCGGCATTGGCGGCACGGGTGTGACAGCTCAGGGCGAGAAAGGCCTCGGCGGCACCGGCATCATCGCGGGTGACCCCGGTACCGGCGGCGGAATCGGCGGCACCGGTATTGTGGGCGTCATTAGCGGCTTTGCCAGCATTTGTGTGAACGATGTGGAAGTGCACTTTGACGCCAACACACCGGTGCTGGACAACGGGAAGCCGGTGTCGGCGCGGCAACTGGCGGTGGGGCAGGTCGTGGCTGTGCGGGCCAGCGGTTTCGGTCCCGAAGTTTCTGCACGCAACATTGCGCTGATTCACGCTGCCGTGGGGCCAGTGGAATCGGTGAATACGGCTACCGGTGAATTTCGCATTCTGGGGCAAACTGCACGCCTGCAAACGCCCGGCGACATGGGTAAATTGAAGGTGGGTGGCTGGGTTCGTGTCAGCGGGCATCGGCAGGCGCTGGGCCAGATTGCAGCATCGCATATTGAATCCATTGGCCCACAGGCGCAGGCGCAGCTCAATGGTTCCGTGAGTCAATCAGACGATACGGGCTTCATGGTGAACGGCACGCGTGTTCAGCTGGACGGACAGCAACCGGCAGCTCGGCCCCAGATCGGTCAGGAAGTTCTCGCGGTGGGCAAGTGGGATGGCAGTCGACTTCAGGCGCAGCAGGTGGAGGTGGAGCCCACGCGCGGCGGCATCGGACAGGTTGAGCGTGTGGTGTTCGAAGGCTATGTGCAGGTGCTGGGTAACCGGCTGCTGAGCTTGGGCCGTGGCGTACTGAACCTGAGTGCTGACGTGCAGTATGTGGGCGGCGGGCAGGCACAGATGACGATCAATCAGAGGGTGCGGGTGACGGGGCGCATGGGTTCTGACCAGCGTGTGCAGGTTGATCGTGTGGAGTTCAGAAATAGCCGTTCGGGCTCGGGCAGCGACAGTCAATCGGGCTCGTCGCGGCGACGCTCAGGTTCGTCTGACGAGAGTGAATCAGGGGATGACAAGGATTCATCGGGCAAGTCTGGCAGTTCGGGCAGCTCAGGAAGTTCCGGATCATCTGGAAGCTCCGGAAGTTCAGGTTCTGGAAGTTCGGGTAGCTCGGGTTCCTCCGGCAGTTCCGGTTCGTCTGGCAAATCAGGCGGGAGCGATGACAGCAAATGAACTCTCGTAGCTACTGGTAAGTACACCAGAGCCACTTTGTCCGGCCCTAAGCGTTGCTGAGGGCCTTGAAGCAGGCATTTATTTGGCGCCCGCTTTTTCGAGCAGTTTCACCATCTCGCCGTAGTTCCGCGAACGCGCCAGTTGCAGCGGCGTGTTGCCCTGCCGGTCAGCCAGTTGCAGATTGGCGCCCGCGTCGATCAGGGCCTTGAGTGTGGCCTGATGTCTGGGCCCACCGTTGCCCAGCACGACGGATTCAATCACCGCCGTCCAGTGCAGGTTGTTCACATGATCCAGTGGCGCGCCAGCGGCAATCAGTTGCCTGACCACACCATCGTGGCCCAAGTGGGCAGCGGCGATCAGCGCGGTGCCGTCGTAGCGGCTGGTCACCTGTTTCGCGCTGGCACCCAGAGCCAGTAACGTCCGCAGGGTTTCTTCGTCGTCGGCAACGGCCGCGATGGTGACGCCGTCGTAGATGTCCCGGTCAAGCAGATCGATGTTGGCCCCGGCTTTCACCAGCACGCGGATGGCACCGGATTGTCTGGCGAATGTCGCGACGTGCAGAGGGGTGCGGCCATTGCCGTCGCGGGCATTCAACTCGGCTTTCAGGTCGCGGCTGGCGCTGGTGAGTTTTTCAATCCCGGCCACGTCCCCCTTGTTGGCAACGGCATGCAAACCCTGGTACGCGGCCACTTCAGCAGCGCTGGGCGCGACCTGTGCAACGGCAATCAGGGGCGCCATGGCACTGAGCACGCTGGCTGCGGCAAGTACCCCGTATGTCAATGGCCTGGTCAGAGGAAAGTGGCGTGGCTTCATGGCGGTGTTTCCCGGGGTTGATTGAGTGCTTATTTCAGCAGATCCTTGAGCTTATCCAGCGCTGTGACAGCACAGGCCTCGTCCAGATGACCGCCGGGTGCACCGCCAACGCCAACAGCGCCAATCACCTCATTGCCGACTTTGATAGGTACACCGCCGCCCAGTAGCAAAAAGCCAGGAAGGTACACCAGGTTGGCTGCCCCCGGGTTTTTCTGGGCGCCTTCCATCATGGCCAGCGTATTGCTTTTGGCGGAAGCAGATGTCCAGGCTTTTTGCTGGCTGGACGCCAGTGTGTGCGGGCCGGCGTTGTCGGCTCGCTGTACGGCCTTCACGATCCCGGCGCGGTCCACAACCGTGGCGGCCACGGCATAACCACCGGTCGTGCAGGCGGCCACTGTTGCGCTGGCGATCTGGTTGGCCAGGTCCAGCGAGATGTTTCTTTCGGTTCGTACGGCCTGTGCGCTGGCGGTGCCAGCGGCGATGGAAAGGGCAAGAGCAGAAATCTTGATGACGTTGTGCATGGTGTTCTCCGGAATATTCAGAAATGCGCGGTTCAATCAACCGTGGGAGAACTGTAAAAAATAACGTGCACGTTGCCCATTCGTAGCGCTACGCCCAATGCTCAGTAAAACTACGGAGTGGACGCTGCCGTATCAGGAGGCTGGGTCAGAAAGTCGTTTCAGGAATCCGCATCAACCAGCGAGGCGTAGTGCCGTATCAGCTGCGCCAATGAATCAGCCTCAAGCTTGGCAAACAGGTTGGCCCGGTGGGATTCAACCGTGCGTGGCGATAGATCCAGCGCACGGCCAATTTCCTTGTTGGTCAGGCCTGCGGTGATCAGGCCCAGCACCTCCCGTTCGCGCGAGGACAATTGGGCAAAACGCGCCTGCGCCTGCCGGTCCGCCTGGTTGCGCTCGCGAGACTTCACGTGCTGGCGCACGGCACTTTGCAGGGCCTCAAGCAAGGCTTCGTCATCGACCGGCTTTTCCAGAAACTCGGCTGCACCAGCCTTGAAGGCACGCCGGCACATTTCCACCGTGCCGTGGCCGGTGAGCATGATGACGGGCTGGTCCACGCGCTGTTCTTTCAGGGTTTCCAGCACGCTCAGGCCGCTGATGCCCGGCATGCGCACATCCAGAACAATGGCGCCGATCGACTGCCGGTCAAACCCGTTCATGAACGTTTGCGGGTCAGCCCAGGCCTGCACG
>DAOQRI010000408.1:0-3307 GCA_035355475.1 Rhodoferax sp.
CGCACTGGCTGAGGCCAGCGAGCCAGGTATGTCCGAAGTGGTTCAGGTGGTTGACATGCCTGAAGGCCCGGGCCTCCTGGTCCTGAGTCAGGTTGTCCAACTTGACACGGATGGCGGCCCCACCGGCAAAGTGCTGGGCATTGTGGCTGCAGCCTTTGATCTGGGGGCGCCGCTGGTGAACGATGGCACCTCCATCCGCCAGTCACTGGGTGATTCGGGTGCAGTGATGCTGGTGGATGCACAGGCCAGGGTGTTATTCAACTCATCCCGCTCACTGACCAACAGCGACCACCAGTTTGTGGCCGAGCAGGTGGTGTCCGGAACCGAGGGCGCGCGGGTAACAAAGGCCCCCCAGGGCACCGAATTGATTGCGGTGTTTCGCCACATTCACCTGGGTGCTTCCGATGAGTTGTCTTTGGCGGTGACCCGCGCAACCGACGACGCGTTGGCGGCCATTCGGGCCAGTTTTTTCCGCATGTCGGGGTTGATGGTGGTGCTGTTTGCGCTATCCATGGGTCTGGTTGTTTTTGCATCCAACCGCATTGCCGCTGCACAGGCCGAAATCCTGGCGCTGAACACCACCCTGGAGGCACGCATTGCGCTGCGAACCCAGGAACTGGAGCACAGCAACCAGCATTTGAAAGACACACTCCAAAACCTTCAGACAACCCGCGCCGAACTGGTGCGCAGCGAAAAGATGGCCGCGCTGGGCGCCCTGGTGGCCGGTGTATCGCACGAACTCAACACCCCCATCGGCAACAGCCTGACGGTTGCCAGCACCATCGACGCCCAGGTCAAGGACTTTTCAGCTGCGATGGCAAACGGGCTGAGACGCTCCGCGCTCGATGCCTTTGTGTGCGAAGTCCGCGAGGGTGTCGACATTCTGCTGCGAAGCCTGCTGCGCGCGGTGGAACTGGTATCGAGCTTCAAACAGGTGGCGGTGGACCAAACCAGCGAAAACCGGCGCGAATTTTTCCTGGGTGAGACGGTCAACGAAATTCTCATGACCCTTGGCCCCACCATGCGCAAGACGCCGCACACACTGGTCAACGACATTCCGGCAAGCATCCGCATGGAAAGCTACCCGGGGCCACTCGGCCAGGTGCTGACCAACCTGATCAACAACGCCCTGATTCACGGCTTGAAAGACACCAGGGATGGCAACATCACACTGTTGGCACGCACCACGCGGGAAGGCTGGGTACAGTTCACCGTAAAGGACAACGGTGCCGGTATTGCACCGGAGCATCTGGACCGGGTCTTTGATCCCTTCTTCACCACCCGCCTGGGCCAGGGGGGCAGTGGTCTGGGTCTGAATATTGTCTACAACATCGTGACCCAAACCCTGGGCGGGACGATTCGCGTAGAGAGCGTACAGGGGCACGGTGCGAGCTTCGTCCTGCACCTGCCTTGCGTTGCGCCAACGCGCGTTACCGACGACGGATTCAACCCGCCGGCGTGAGCGACACCACCTCCAGCACCCGGTTCAAATCGGCCCCGGTGTAGCTGGGCTTGGGGCCAATAGCCTCGTGCGGCAGATGCTGGCGGTTTACCCACAGTGTGGTGAAACCAAACCAGGTGGCGCCAAGAGCATCCCACGCGTTACTGGAAACAAACAGCACTTCATCTGCCTGCACCGCAAACGCCTTCAGCACCAGGCCATAGCACTGCGGCGTGGTTTTGAACTGGCGAATGCCATCGACGGACAGAACCTGGGTGAGTAGTTCCGTGAAACCCGCACTTGCCACGGCGGACGCCAGCATCTCGGGGCTGCCGTTGGACAAAATGGCGGTTGGCAGGCCCAGGGTGCGCAACTGCTGCAACACACCCAGGTTTTCAGGAAAGGCGGTGAGCCGGGCGTATTGCGCCATCAGTGCGTCTTCATGGTCTTGCGAATGCACCAGCTTCAGGCGCGCCAGCGTGTAGCCCAGCGCGGCGCGCGTCAGGTCCCAAAAGCTTTGGTAGTAGCGGCTGCCCTGCGCGCCCTGCGGATCAGACATGGTGACCAGCCGGGTGTACTCGATCTGCTTGTCGCGCCACAACGCTGAAATGGCAGCGCCCTGCCCCGGATACAGCTGCTCGGCCAAGGCGCTGATGGAATGGACGTCAAACAGCGTGCCGTAGGCATCGAATACAACGACTTTGATCATGGCAGCTTGCTCCAAATATGCTACTACACTTATAGCAGCTTACGTATATTTCACGGGGGCTATAGGCATATTTCGCTTGTAAATTTGGTTAACCGCCTACATTACAAAATGGCCTTCCCCAAGCGAGCCACACCCTCTTCGATCTTTGCTACATCGGCAGTGGCAAAGCTCAGGCGCAGGGTTGCCAAATCCGGGTTGCTGGCATAGAACGGCGCACCTGGCACAAAGGCAACACCCTTCTCTATCGCCCGCTTGGCCAGTTCACCGCCATCGGCAACCTTGCCACCAGCGCCGGTGAGCCGCGCCCACACAAACAGGCCGCCCTGGGGTTGCACAAATTCAATGGCACCGCCCAGTTCCTTGCGTAGAGCATTGCCCATGGCTAGTGCACGCTCGGCATACACCTTGCGCACATGGGACAGCGTGGCGGGCATGCGACCTGCCTTGAGGTACTGCGCAGCCGTGGCTTGGGAAAAGGTGCTGGTATGGGCATCGCTGAACTGCTTGCACATGGTGGCCTTGCCCAGCAGTTCGGCGGGCGCAATCATCCAGCCCACCCGCAGGCCAGGGCTGAGCACTTTGCTAAGTGACCCGCAGTGGGCCAGCAGTTCGCGGCTGCCGGGTACACCGGCACTCAGAGCCAGCAGCGAGGGTGGCGGCGCTTCGTTGAAATAGAGGTCGCCATAGGGGTCGTCTTCCACGATCAGCGTCTGGTATTTCACCGCAAGTTCCAACACCTTTTTGCGCCGCTCCAGACTCAACATGGCACCACTGGGGTTACCGAAGGTGGGGATCAGGTAGACAAACTTGGGTTTATGTTCAGCGATCAGGGCTTCGAGCTTGTCCACCTGCACGCCGTTGCCGTCAATGGGTGCGCTGATCAGTTCGGCGCCATACAGACGGAAGCATTGGATGGTGGCCAGGAAGGTGGGACCTTCCACAATGACCTTGTCGCCCGGGCTGATCATGGTCTTGCCCAGCAGGTCCAGCGCCTGCTGGCTTCCGGTGGTGACGATCAGGTTATCGGGCGCCACATCCAGACAGCCCTTGCTGGCCATGAACGACGCCAACTGCTCGCGCAGGGGGTTGTGGCCCTCGGTGGCGCCGTATTGCAGTGTGGCGCCGGCCTCTTCGGTCAGTGCCGCGTTGACTGCTTC
>DAOQRI010000409.1:0-3304 GCA_035355475.1 Rhodoferax sp.
AGTCCTTTGGGGTAGGTGTCGCTGGTCATCACAATATGGGACTTTTTGGCGAGCAGGGCTTCGAAGGCGTTGAAGAACTCTTCTTGCGTGCGATCTTTGTTGGCAAAAAACTGTACGTCATCTATCAACAGCAAATCCAGCGAGTGGTAGCGCTCTTTGAATTCGTCAAATGTCTTGCGTTGGTACGCTTTAACCACATCCGAGACAAATTGCTCAGCATGGATGTAGAGAACATTGGATCCGGGCTTGTCGGCCAGTAGCCGGTTGCCCACTGCGTGCATCAGATGGGTTTTACCCAGGCCAACACCGCCGTATATGAACAACGGGTTGTACAGATGCCCAGGAATGGTGGCGACGTGCATGGCGGCTGCGCGTGCCATACGGTTGGCTGTTCCTTCCACCAGGCTGTCAAATGTCAGCATGCTGTTGATGCGGTTTTTTGGCAAGCCCGACGAAGCGGACTCCCCCGGTGAAACGCTTTCTTCGGCAGAAATATATTCGCTCGCCCGTATCGAAGGTGATGATTTTGAAAGTGCTTCACGCGGAGTAATCGCTAACTCAACAACAACTTTTTGACCGTACATCTTCTCCAGCATGGCCGAAATGCGTCCACTGTATTGGGCGCGAACCCAATCCAGTTTGAATCGGTTGGCAACAAAAATCGTGACCTTTGAAAAGTCTTCCAGTACCTGTGCACTCAGGGGTTTGATCCAGGTATTGAATTGCTGCTCTGGCAGTTCCTGGGCTAATTGGTCGACACAGCTTTGCCACAGGCTTTGGCCGATGTCGTGCGCTTGTGACGGGGTGTGGTTGGATGGGATTGCCTCAGGCATTTTCTTTTCAGCTTCTGTGGATAGTTGTTGTTTGCTGCGCTCTGGATTGTAATTTATCAAACTCTTATCCACAATTTTGGTTGAGGCGTTGGACTTACAGCAGTACGCGGTGTTTCGAATGTAAGGTGTTGCCCCTGCTCAGAAAATTTGCGATAATCGCGGGTTGCCCTGATTGTGTTCTGGGCGAATAGACCGAGATCTTCCCTTGCAGGCTCCTGTTGAATGGGGTGGATCCAAATTGAGCCTGTTAGGAATTCCAAATGAAACGCACTTACCAACCTTCCAAAATCCGTCGCGCCCGTACCCACGGCTTCCTGGTTCGCATGAAAACCCGTGGTGGCCGTGCCGTGATCAACGCTCGCCGCGCCAAAGGCCGTAAGCGCCTGGCGGTCTAACCACTGACCGCTGGCATATCCCAGCACATGCACATCCAGGCGTGGTTTTGTCGACCGGTTGTGGCATTGCCGTGCAGCGACTAAAGACGCGGCCCCAGTTTCAGGCGGTGTTGGCCGGCGCGACGCTTGCCAGAACTGCGCACTTTGCATTGCATAGCTGTGGATTGCAGGTGGCGGTGGAGCCTGAGTCAGCGGTACCCGCTTTATTTCCGGTTCATGCTGTGTGGCTGGGTGCGATGGTCCCCAAGCGGTGGGCCAAACGTGCTGTAACGCGCAATGCCATCAAACGCCAGATCTACGCGGTCAGCGCTGACTTTGAGCCAAAGTTGGCCGAGCGTGCGCATGTGGTGCGCCTGCGTGCGTCTTTCGATCGCGCCCAGTTTGTTAGCGCTACGTCGGATGCCCTCAAAGCCTCGGTGCGGGCTGAGCTCCAGCAGTTGTTTTTGCGGGTTTCACCGCCATCTGGCGCATGATGCAAACCATCCTTTTGGGTATTGTTAAAGCGTATCGCCTGTTTTTGAGTCCCTGGTTGGGCTCGGCGTGCCGTTTCGAGCCCACGTGCTCGGTTTACGCACTGCAGGCGCTACAGATCCATGGCGCTGCGAGTGGCGGCTATCTGGCTGCATCACGCATAGTGCGCTGCCATCCATGGTGTGCGGGCGGAACCGATGCGGTTCCCGCCGAAATTCCCCGGCTGTTCACCCGGCTGACCTCTTCTCCCTCTGAAAAGAAATCTTCATGAACGATATTCGCCGCACCATTTTGTGGGTGATCTTTGGCTTTTCTATGGTGATGCTGTGGGACCAATGGCAGGTTCACAACGGCAACAAGGCGACTTTTTTCCCAAGTCCAACCCAGCAGACTACTCCCTCCAAATCAGGTGCGCCGGGTGCTAGTGCTGCCAATACGGAGGGCGTGCCCAGCGCTGCTGGCCCTGCAACCAATGCCTTGGCAGTACCGACCGGCGCTGTGGTTGTCCCTGTTGCCCCATCCACACCCAAAGAACGGATTGAAGTCTCAACCGATGTACTGAAGCTGACCTTCGAGACTGAAGGCGGATCTTTGGTGCGCACCGAGTTTCTCAAGCACACTGACATGGCAGACAAGAGCCGCAATTTCGTGCTGTTGGACGATAGCAAAGACAGGGTCTATGTGGCACAAACAGGGGTCATTGGTGTAGGTTTGGCAGGTGCCTTCCCGACCCACAAGACGCCCATGGTGGTTAGCAGCGCACGTTCGCTCAAGGATGGCGAGAACGAAATGACCGTTCAGTTCACGTCTGGCGACGTGGGCGGTATCAAACTGGTCAAGACCTACACCTTGCGCCGTGGTGCCTATGACATGGCGGTCAAGCATGAGCTAACCAACGTATCGGCTGCCCCGCTGTCGCCGCAGTTGTATCTGCAATTGGTGCGCGACGGTAGCAAGCCCTCTGGCGAATCTTCGTTCTATTCCACCTTCACTGGTCCTGCGGTCTACACCGTGGCCAAGAAGTACCAGAAGGTGGAGTTTGAAGAAATCAAGAAGAAAAAGGCTGACTACGAAAAGCAGTCCTCGGACGGTTACGTTTCCATGGTGCAGCACTATTTTGCCAGCGCGTGGATGCTGCCCGAAGGTGTGCAACGCAGTATTTCCCTAGATGGTGTGGACATCGGCTCTGCAGTTGCCGACTGCTGCTACCGCGCCACGATGATTACGCCTTTGGATGTGATTGCCCCAGGCGCTACCAAGGCCGTGGATGCCAAGTTCTTTGCCGGTCCGCAAGTGGAGACCGAACTGGAGAAGCTGGCACCCGGACTGGAACTGGTGAAGGACTACGGCTGGTTGACCATTCTGGCCAAGCCTCTGTATTGGTTGCTCGACAAACTGCACGGATTCATTCAAAACTGGGGCTGGTCGATCGTGGCTCTGGTTGTATTGCTGAAGGCTGCCTTTTATTGGCTCAACGCCAAGGCTTACGCCAGTATGGCCAAGATGAAGGCGGTCAATCCAAAGATCACCGAGATGCGCGAGCGGCTGAAAGACAATCCGCAACAGATGCAGCAAGAGATGATGCGAATCTACCGGGAGGAAAAG